>JAIVYW010000219.1:0-3726 GCA_048635215.1 Candidatus Atribacteria bacterium | reverse complement strand
GATACTTCTGTAAATCTTTCCCACAATTAAACATCTTTAGTCTCCTGTTCTTCAGATTTGAGTTCAGGAAGCGTTCTAATTACGCTGAAATACCGATCGTCGAGCTTGATAATAAAGGTGTTGAGGAGCTTGTTGGGAATCTTCTGAATGTTGATAAATTACCCGGTGACTTCAAGAAATTGATCATGAAGCGTTCTCAGGGCAATCCCTTTTATGCGGAAGAAATCGTCAAGTCCCTGGTTGAACAGGGATTCATCAAAGAGAAGGTTCCGGGTAAGTGGGAATTCACCGGAGATGCGAATAAGATAGATATCCCCGATACGATCGAGGGAGTTATTCTTACACGTATTGATAGACTGGACCTCTTGGAGAGGGATGTAATACAGACGGCCTCGGTACTTGGAAGGGAATTTGACGAGGAGATCCTAACAGGGCTTTATTCGGCTGATATGGACCTTGGCAAGATTCTTGACAATCTGGGCAAACTTGATATTATTCTCAAGGGAGAGCAAAGCGAATCCAATAAGTATATCTTCAAACATATTTTTATTCAAGAGGTTCCCTATGGGACCATTTCCTTCGCAAAGCGCCGCGAATTGCACTCCAAGGTAGGGATTTATATTGAGGATAAATTCTCAAAAAGGCGCGATGAATATCTGGGGATAATGTCTTATCATTTTCATTCTGCAAAGGATTATGACCGTAGTCTTTTATATTCCGTCCTTGCCGGTGAAAAGGCGAAAGCCGTTTATGCCAATGAAGAAGCGGTGCAGTTCTTCACCCGCGCGATCGAGTCGTATGAGGAGATGACCGACCAGCAGTGATCTATGGATAAGCCTTCTTCCGAGCGTAATTCCAAAGAACTTTATTGTCTGGCTTTGCGCCTCCGCGCTGATATACTCATTGTTATGGGAAAATACGATTCGGCTATGAGTGACGCGAAAAAGGGATTTGAGATCAGTGTTCTACCGTGGGACCGGAAGAAAATGAAATTGATGTTCGCGTTTATCCAAAGAAATCGAAACAAATATAACGAAGTAATGCGGATCGTAGAGGAAGTTCTTGCCGAACTGGAGCCTTCCGGCGAGGAACACCTGCGTTTCGACGCAATGAACCTCATGGGGATCTGCAATATGTATTTAGGTGAATATGAGCCGGCGGCTGATTTTTTTGTTAAGGCATTGGAGTTGAATAAAACCATACGAAATGAATTCTACCAGGGCGCATTGAATAATAATCTTGGCGCAATTTACTATCATCAGGGATTTTACGAAATAGCTTTAACACATTACCGCAGAGCGGCGAAATCATTTACCAAGGTAGATGATCGCAGAGTTCTCGGGATGGCAAAAAAAAACATAGGGATAATTTATTATCATATTGGCAGATATGATGAAGCGGAAGCGAAACTTCTGGAATTTCTGAAGATCGCGAAAGAGATCTCTTATACACATGGGATCGCAGGGGCTTATAATGATCTGGGTGGAATGAATACGGCAAGGGGAGATCACAAAAAATCTCTTCACTATTTTGAGAAATACCTTGAACTAGTCCTGCGGCTTGACGACCAGAAAGGGATAGGGAATGCCTATATGAATATGGGAACAGTTTATATGAAAAGTAACAAATTTGATAAGGGGCTGGCATTATTTGCAAAAAGCCTCAAGATAGCGAGAAAACACAAATTTCTTAGAATGACCGGGATCAATCTGATCAATATTGCTAGCATTTATATGGAGACGGCAGATTATGATAAAGTGTTGCCGTATTTCGAAGAAGCCCGGTCTCTGTTCAGCGAGATGAAGGATCATCAGCACCTCAATAAGGTATTACGCGATCTTTCCGATTATTACCATATCATCGGCAAATATGAAGATAGAGATAAAACGATTTCCAAAGCCCTTAAATTGGCAAATGATGCCGCTCTGCCAAGATTGCAATACAATGCGCTTTATAATATGGGTAAATATCTTGCAGAGACGGCCCCCTCTAAAGCGGCGGTAAAATTTGAAAGAGCGCTGAAAGTCGTCGAAGAAAATGATATAAGGAATGAAATGTGGTATATTTTAAAGGCATTGGGAAATGTTTACATAAAGAATGAGGAAACCGAATCTGCCGGCCGCGCGCTTTTGAAACGGGCCGCCGCATTAGAGTAGTATCTGATCTTGCTCACTAAGTAGAATAAATAAGTGTATGGGTCAAGGCATCCCCCTTATTCTCAATATTGTGCCGACAGCGGCCTATCGCCAATCTCTCCACTATTGCAGGTTTGATGAATATGTGTTCTAAAAAACGAATGTAAATTCTTGACAATGAAAATAAATTATGCTACAATTAAAAAGTTGCTCATTTGGAGGAGGATTCTAATGAAAAAACTATTTTTGACACTTTGTATTGTATTTCTTGCTTATGGTATTGTATCTGCTGAGAACTACATTATAGGAAAACCATTACCCACAGGTTCATATTGTTGGATCGCGGTAAATGCTACTGTTTTCAACAATCTTTCGGATCAGGGTAAACTTGATGATGCAATAGTATATGTTACTGAATATTCATTACAAGAAATTGCACAGTTGGGTATCATTGGCGTTAACACTATGGAAGAAGCATTGACTACTCTCGATCGTCATGGTGTTGAAGGCTTAGATTCTGAGACGGAAGTTATTACAGGTGGCGACGCTGAAGTGGAAATAGTAGAATATAAATAGCTTCAATTTAGAAATGTGCCGTTGAGCACATTTCTATAGGCTAAATAATAACGTGAAAGGGGCAGATTCGTCTGCCTCTTTTTTTTGGTTATTTTTCTTATCTCATACCGCCCTTCGTTTGTTTTTGATCTGAAATTATATTGCAATTTCATCTAATGGTATTACTTCAAAGGATTCTAGTTGAATTATATCCTTGATAAACTCGCTGAAGGTGGATTGCGAAGAGAGTTCCACTGCACAGCTCTATCTATTGGTACCTGGCTTTACTTATATTGCGGAAGTCCTTATGTCAACAGGAAGAGCAGGTGCGAAGGCGCTGGAAAAATATCTACCTGAAAGACCCAGAGACCGCTGGCATCGGCCGCGCTCTTTTGAAACGGGCCACCGCATTAGAGCAGGGCCAGTAAAGAAAACTCAAGCCTTACCTTTTAGAAGAACACATTATATCAATAGCGGTAAATAATTGCATAATAATTTCTCCTATGGTAAACTTAGGGGTGAATGAAAGTAAAATATCGATAGTGATCCCTCTTTTTAATGAAGAGAAACGAATTTCTTCATCTCTTGAATATTTAAGGAAACTCTATTTCCAAAATCCCTTCGAGCTGATATTTGTTGATGACGGAAGCTCCGATAGTACTCTGGATATCCTGGAGCGAGACAAGGGATTTCCCTATCGAGTGATCTCCTATTCTTCCAACAGGGGAAAGGGCTTTGCTGTCCGTACCGGGATATTGCAATCCTCCGGAGACATCGTTCTTTTCATGGACGGCGATCTTGCCATTTCCCCCGAATATATTCCGGATTTCGCAGAGAAACTCAAACAGGGGTATGACTTGGTGATCGGCAGCAAGATAAGGAGTGATTCAAAGAATCTTATAAGAAAATTTGCCTCAAGATTATTTAACTTATTGACCAGATCGATCCTTGACCTTACATACAAAGATACTCAGGGCGGTTTCAAGATGTTCTCAAACTCTGCCGCAAGAACATTATTTTTGCCATTAAAAGAAAG
>JAIVYW010000218.1:0-3745 GCA_048635215.1 Candidatus Atribacteria bacterium | reverse complement strand
ATGTTTTTTACAGGCGATTCTAATGACAAGAACGAAATACCTGTTTTTCGGCTACGGATGTGGATCTTATTTGCATTTAGAACCTTGAACTTTTGAACCTTGAACCTTTGAACGATCTTCTCCACAGTTGCATATAGAGTGAAAATATTATACAATTATTGAAAGGTGTATTATGAGAAGAATTTCGATACTGTTTCTTGCGATCTTGGCTTCCGTTTCCGTGCTTGCCGGTGGTTTTACCGGCCGCCCGATTTTCGTAGATATCCCCGGCGGTGAAAGTTTCGTGGATAGAGAAATGATGGTGAACTGGGATTTCACTCTCGGTTCGACAAACTCACCTCTAAATGAAATACCAGAGCACGATATCTATTTCAACCCCAATTTCAGGTTTTCATTTTCTCCTGTCCCTTTCCTTCAGGTCTCGATATTTGTGAATAATTTCAATCCATTTGCGTCGGGAGCTAATCTCGATTTTCACATCCTTGAAGAGGAGGGCAAGTATCAGCCCGCCCTTTTTACAGGCATGCAGAATATTTCCTGGCAGAAATATATTTCTACCGAGGGAGACGCTGTGGAATACGATCATCTGACATATCAGGAACTTGATGCTGACGGTTATATCACCAATGATAAATTGTATAATGCCAATTCCTTTTATCTCGCGGCATCAAAACATTTCGGGCCGCTCCTTCTCAACGCGGGCCTCGGCGCAGGCCGTTTTGTGGGTTTTGCCACCTGGTCGAAGAGGGTGAGTATTCATAATGTTATTTCACTTTTCGGCGGGATAGCGTATACCTTGGACCTTAAGGGTACGATAATAACCGCTTCCGCTGAACAGGACGGTAGAGATTTTAATATGGCGGTGAACGCTTCCTTTGATCCGGGGCCTTTTTTAATGACGGTTTCACTGGGAGGGCATAAATTGGAGCATTGGTTCCAGGATGCCGGTTTCCAGCCCAAATTCTTTATGGGAGTCACAATAATCTTTAAGTGAGCCCTTTAAAACGCCTGTTCTCATTTACTAGAAGGTATTGGTACAAGTATGTCCTGGGACTGTTTGTTCTCTTTTTTACAGATCTCTTCATGCTTTTTACGCCGAAATTCACCGGTTTTGCCATTGACGGCATAAGAAGTTTGATGGCGGGCGTACATGTTTCCGCCAATATATTCACAGAACGCTCCTTCCTCTTTCCCTACAATGAAATGGTCGAGAATCTGTCTAATCGCCTTGTATCTTCCGGATTAATATACTTTCTTCTTTTTGCTGCCGGTGTAATTTTGTTCGTCAACATACTTTCCAATCTATTCAGGGTCTTCTGGCGTTTATTTATAATGAAGACCTCTTATAGGGTGGATTACGATATTCGGGATGTTTATTACAAAAAACTGCTTTCCCTGCCAATGGAATTTTATTCGAGATATTCCACCGGGGAACTAATGTCCCGCGCCACAAGTGATCTTCACGCGGTAAGAATGACCGCCGGGCCGGGTATCCTTGCGCTGTTCGACCCGCTTTTTATGGGAGTGCTGGCGATCGTCAATATGATCTCGATCAATCCGAAACTAACCCTTCTTTCATTGATCCCTCTTCCCTTGATAGCTGCACTCGTATTTATTTTCGAGAGGATCATCTTCAGATATTTCAAAGAAGTGCAGCAGAAATTTTCCTCTCTGACCAATTATTCGCAGAACTCTTTCAATGGGATCAAGATCATCAAAAGTTATACAAAAGAAGTTGAGATGGCGGACAATTTTGATGAATATTCCTCTTCATACCGTTCCAGTTTCCTGAAACTGGTCCGGGTAGAGGGGCTTTTTCATCCGATGATCATCTTATTTTCCTCGATGTCTCTGATCGTGATATTGTACTACGGCGGGAAACTCGTTATTGACGGTACCGTTACGATCGGAAATTTTTATGCCTTTCAGATGTATTTGATGGCGCTTATCTGGCCCATGGTGGCGATCGGCTGGGTCATCACTCTATGGGCGCGTGGTATGGCATCAATGTCCAGGATCAACGAAGTACTGGAAAGCGAGAATACGCTGATCTGCGGAAAGGACAGCATCGACAAAATAAATAAGATCGAATTCAAGAATGTCTGGTTTAAATACCCCAAATCCAAGAGTTGGATACTGGAAGATATCTCCTTTTCGTTCAAAAGCGGCGAGAAGATCGCTTTCGTCGGGAAGATCGGCACGGGGAAATCCACGATCACAGAACTATTGTTGAGATTCTATGACCCCCAAAAGGGCGAAATAATCATTAATGACAGGCCCATTAAGGAGTTCTCTTTGGAAACTTTGAGATCTTCCATCGGATATATACCACAGGACAGCTTTCTTTTTTCCGAATCGCTCAGGGATAATCTTGCCCTTTCTTTTGACAAAGATGAAAATTTGATGGAAAGAGTGATCATGAACGCGGGTTTGACGGATACGATCTCCGAGTTCAAGGACGGCCTTGAAACCGTAGTCGGTGAGAAGGGGATCACCCTCTCCGGCGGACAGAGACAAAGGATGACCATTGCCCGCGCTCTTTACAGGCAGCCGGCATTTATCATATTTGACGATTCTTTTTCTTCCATTGACTCTCACATCGAAGAAAAAATACTTTCCTCATTGGGCGGGCAACTGAAAGATGTTATGCAGCTATTTATCGCCCACCGCCTTTCCACTATACAGAATGTGGATAAGATATTTGTGCTGCGATCAGGGAAGATCGTGGAGTCAGGGCGATACGATGAACTCCTGAAGAAGCAGAATGAGTTCTACAGGATATATCTCACACAGCAATTGGAGGAAGAGAAATGAGACACGGCGGCGGTTTCTATTCCGATGATATTTCCGGAAAGGTATTAGACCGGAAGATCTTAAAACGACTTTTTACATTCTTCAAACCGTATCTCCCTGCTGCGATGGTCGCCTTGACCGTAGTGATACTGGCTTCTCTGGTGGATCTGGTCGGCCCGATCATCTGGGAAAAAGCGGTTGATGTCTATATACCCGCAGGTGACCTGAACGGCCTCGCTCATCTTGCCGGAATATATCTGATCGTTGTTATTTTCACATCGGTACTTTTTTATGCGAGGATCATTATTTCAAGAACACTTGGACAGAATGTTGTTTTCGATATCCGTTCAAAACTATACCGTCACCTGACACGCCTCTCGATGAGGTATTTCACCGGCAATCCCATCGGAAGGTTGACCACCAGGGTAACAAATGATGTGGAGAGTTTAAATGAACTTTTCACCGCAGGCTTCATTGAGATGATGGGGGATATCATCACCATTCTCGTCATATTGACCATCGTTTTGATAAAGGACTGGCGCCTTACACTTGTTATTATCGCCGTAGTTCCATTTTTAATAGTAGCCATCGTCTTATTCCGAAAGACAATACAGCCGATCTACCTGAAGATCCGAAAGACACAGGCGGAATTGAACGCATACCTCGCTGAGATCCTCGGAGGCATCAGGGTCGTCAAGGCCTTCACAGAGGAAATTAGGGTATATAAAAAGCTCAACGAAAGAAATTGGAATTACTACAAGACCAATGAGAGATCTGTTCTGGCATATACCGTATTTTATCCTGTGATAGATATGCTGCAGGCATTGGCGGTCGCGGCAATAATTTTTTATGGAGGTGTGCGCCTGCTCGGTATCGGTTCATTCGGCGGTGTTGCAGCGACACTTACTATCGGGAAACTATTCTTATTTCCCGATAGTAAGATCGGAAGAGC
>JAIVYW010000217.1:0-3807 GCA_048635215.1 Candidatus Atribacteria bacterium | reverse complement strand
GTACCTCAAAAACTCTTTTTTTGTTTTTCCTTTTCTTATTCTTAACACATCAAGTCTGCTCCCGTAGCATCATTCCTATAGTTTTGGTTATACAGTTATTTATTCTGCTATACATGCTCTGGGCTAACTGCCCCGCACAAGTTAATGTTTCAAATTATCGCAAATGGGAGCTACAATCTTATGGCATAATCTCAGAATAATTGTTATAGAAGAAGCTGCGAAGGTGCTCCAGCCCTCTCTTGACGCGCTGGCGGTCTGGGAAAAGATGTTGAATGAGATCTAGTGTTCTGCGCTCCTTATTCTATCTTTGCTTTCTTGCTCTCATCCTCTTATGTCTTTTTTGGGGGCTCTCCGCCGGAGAAGGCTATATACTCCTTGCCGTGCGGCTCCCGAATCTTCTGGTCGCGCTTATTTCCGGCGCGTCATTAGGCCTTGCGGGCGCGTTGTCGCAGATGATCTTCAGAAATCCATTGGCGGATCCGTATATATTGGGCGTCTCCGCAGGTTCATCCGCCGGGATCTCGATTGCCTTTCTCACTGGTGCATACTCACTTCTCGGCTATTTCTCCATTTTTATTCTATCCTTTTCCGGAGGCATCTTCGCCCTTCTGGTAATATTTTCGGTTTATTCCGCCTCCCGTAGAAAGGATACGGTGATATTGCTTCTTTCCGGAGTGATCTTCGGCTACATAGCGGTATCTCTTACCTCATTGATACTGTCGAATCTGGAAGGCAATATTATTTTTTCCCTGACCGAATGGCTCTTTGGTACCACCGCATTTTTTGATATGACGATCATAGGTATTTTTGCCCTTCTTCTTTTAGTGGTGATCATTATATCCCTGATGAGGCATCGTTCATTGGACCGTATGTATCTTTCAGACAAGAAGATGCTTTCCCTGGGAGAGGACCCGATCGCCAATAGAAAATTCTTTTTCTTTCTCATCGCTCTACTGGTTTCATTCTCGGTTTCCGTTACCGGAATAATAGGTTTTCTGGGCCTTATCGCTCCCCATATCGCCCGCCGTCTGAAGGGTTCGAATGCAAAGTCCATGATCCCGTTGTCTGCGATCACGGGAGCATTTCTTCTTACCGCTGCCCATTTACTTTCATTGATAGTGAAGGGGGTCAGAGTCCCTGTCGGTATAAGCATCTCGCTTATGGGGGGAATATATTTTATCATTCTGCTGAGGAGGGGATATGCTTCTGAGATTTGATAAGGTACGGTTGAAGAGGGGCGGCTTTACTTTTTTTCTGGACAGAATATTCCCTGATTCGGGTATGATCGGCTTAGCGGGTCCGAACGGCAGCGGGAAGAGTACTTTAATGGATCTCGCCACCTCGATCGTGAAACCGTCTTCAGGTACAATTTATTACGATGAAAACAAATTGAATACCATTGCCACGAATTGTTTTCCCGATATTTTTTCCTGTATGTATGCCGGTGAAGAGCCCTTCGGCGGGTTTTCAGGCGCGAAATATATTGACATCCTCTCCTCGATCCCCGAAGCTTCAGCCGCCGCGGCGGAAAAATTTCCCGTTATCCGGCCTTTTCTGCACCGTGATATCAGAGAATTATCCCGTGGTCAATGGGTATCATTGCTTCTTTCCTCATTACTTATCGTTTCCAGCCGGATTTTATTTATCGACGAATACATGCTTTTTCTGGACCCGTATCACCGGGAATTATGGACGGACCATCTGAAAGATCACTCAATGAGCGCCCCTGTATTTATCATTACACATGAAACAGGATTTCTTTGTGAGAAATGCGATAATGTTCTTGGCCTGAAGAACGGCCGTGAGATGTTCTGGAAAAACGCCGCCGCTCTTGACAGCTCAATACTCAAAGACCTTTATCACCCCTCAAAACCTTGCGAAACTGAAAAAAATAGTGTAAAATAAAAAAGCGAGGTCTATTATGGATAATAATGCGTTAGGATTCGTTGAAGCTAAGGGCATCACAGGTGTGGTCGAAGCTCAGGACCGTCTTCCGAAAACAGGGAATATACAATTTCTAAATCTTTTACCGATCGGCGGCGGTCATGTGATCACCGTATTTAAAGGCGGCTTGGCCGAATTGCAATATGCCCTTGATTCAAATTATGATCCCGAAAAGAAACATTCTTCAATATACATGGCAAAGGTTCTTGAGGGCCCTCATCCTGAGATCCTGGATATCGCTTCTGATAATGTTCCAGATAAGAGAGCCGCTCTACAGGGCTCTGCCATGACGATCATTGAAACCCGCGGCTATGTGTCAATGGTCATTGCCGCAGATACCGCCTTGAAGAGTGGTGATGTGTCCGTTTCGAATTGGCTTTCGATCGGCGGCGGTATTTGCGCTGTCGTTCTGCGCGGCGATGTTGCTTCATGCCGTTCCGCAATGGAAAACGCTAGTGCTGCGGTTGCTGAAGAGTACAGATACGCATCGGTTATCATAGAGAATCCGCATGAGCAGATCGACCTCAAAACTCCCGTATTTTCATCCGTCAGATTGAAAAAGGGCTCAGGCAATTTCATCAAAGGCACTGCTACCGGGCTGGTGGAGACACGCTCATTCGCGGCATTGATATTTGGCCTGGACCGCGGACTGAAGTACGGCGATACGAAACTTTCATCTGTACATAAGGTCGGCTCAACATATATCTCAGGTGTCTTCAAGGGTGAGGTCTCCGAGATACAGTCCAGTGTCAAGGCCGCTTCGGAGGGGATCAATATGGTGAAATCCATCGAGGGTTCGCTGATCCTGCCTAATTCCCATGAGGATGTCCACAGGATAGTCTGATGCTGCCGGAAAAAGAATACTCTTATGAAGCAGGTTTTTTAGTCGTTCTGACAGCCCCGTCCGGTGCGGGTAAAACTACCATACGAGAGGGAATTCTCAAATCCCATCCGGAGATATTCTATTCAATTTCGGCAACGACTCGCCCTAAACGGGAAGATGAGATCGAAGGCCGTCACTATTTCTTTGTTTCTCAGGATAGATTTGTGGAAATGATAGAGAATGATGAAATGATCGAATGGGCAAAGGTGCATGATCATTATTACGGCACCCCAAAGAATTTCATAAAGGAAAATATACGAAAAGGCTCAATAATTATCATGGATATCGATGTTCAGGGCGGAGTGAATATCAAAAAGCGTTTTCCCGACGCTGTCTTCATCTTTGTATTGCCCCCTTCTTTTGAGGAACTGGGAGAGCGGTTGATAGAAAGGGGTACTGATACCATGGAAACGATCAAATTGCGCGTGGAGAACGCTCGTAAGGAGATCGGACTTATGTACAATTACAATTATATCATTGTGAACGATGATATAAATCAGGCGATACTTGAAACGGAATCTATTATCATTGCCGAGAAGTGCTGTGTTTCAAGAAATGTTGACTTTTATAAAGAGTATTTAAAATGAAAATAGTAATTGGTATCACGGGCTCCATTGCTGCTTATAAAACCAATACAGTGATCCGTGATCTGGTGAAGAAGGGTCATTCGGCCGCTGTGGTCCTCACCGAGTCAGGAATGAAGTTCACATCCCTTCTAACACTTAATACATTCGCAACAGAAGGTGTTTATACTGATATGTTCGATGAAACTGTTGAACAACCAATTCATATACGGCTTGCCGGATGGGCGGACCTTCTGTTGATCGCGCCCTGTTCGCTAAATACGATATCAAAGATGAGCTGCGGCACTGCGGACAATCTTTTATTGGCCACCTATTTTGCATTCAGAGGTCCGGTTATGATAGCTCCCGCTATGAATGACCGCATGTATGAAAATCAGGTGAACAGAAGAAACTTGC
>JAIVYW010000216.1:0-3830 GCA_048635215.1 Candidatus Atribacteria bacterium | reverse complement strand
ATAACGGCAGCGCATAAGATCATGGCATACAGCTCGCTCAAACGGTCGGCCTGAGGGAATATTCCTCCAAGGAATACTGTTGCACCAATAAGGAATATCGCTCCGATCAGCCGGAAGGTAGGCCTCATCTGGGAACTTCCACCTCAGCCATTACTTCCTCAATTACCGAGTCGGGAAGGATCATGTCCATCTCCGTCTCCGGTTTAAGCATCAATCTATGCCGCAATACAGGATATGCCATTTTCTTGACATCATCGGGTATGATGTAATCTCTATCTTCCAGCAGAGCGTTCACCTTTGCGGTCTTCAGGAGGAAGATGCCGGCTCGAGGAGAAGCGCCGAGCGTAAGCCGGGGAGATACTCTCGTTCCTTCAATGATCTGATATATGTATTCGTAGATCTTTTCTTCTACACGCACATCTTCAACGACGGCACGCATTTGCTGCATATCCTGCTGTTTTATGACCTTTTTGATCATCTGCTCAAGAAGCTGGGGTTTACCGGAATCCGCAGAATGCTCTTTCAATATCTTGATCTCGGCTTCCTTGGAAGGATATTCTATCAATATCTTCATCAGGAATCGATCCGTTTGCGCCTCAGGCAGAGGGTAGGTGCCCTCATATTCAACGGGATTCTGAGTTGCGAGAACAAAGAAATTATCGCCAAGGTCATATCTGTTCCCTTCGATCGTCACCTGCCTCTCCTGCATTGCCTCCAAGAGGGCGGATTGTGTTTTAGGGGGTGTTCTGTTTATTTCATCCGCAAGAAGGACATCTGTGAAAACGGGCCCCTTCAAGAGCGTGAATTTCTTATCATGCATGTCAAAAACATTGGTTCCGAGAATGTCGGAAGGCATCATATCGGGGGTAAATTGTATCCTTTTGTACTTCATATCGGAAACATAGGAAAAGGATTTTGCCAGAAGGGTCTTTGCGGTGCCCGGAACACCTTCAAGCAATACATGGCCCCCGGCTAAAAAGGCGGTGGCGATCTCTCTTATGACCTCATCCTGTCCGAAGATCACTTTTTTTACTTCATTTATTATGGCGTTAGCCTTCAAGACCAAAGGATTATCCATTTTGATACCTCCATATCTAATTTATTCCCATTGTAATGGCTGCCTTTGAAAGCATTTTTTCAAATTCAACCAACTCCTTATTTCTAAAGGAGATATTAAGCTTTTTCATTTTTACATCTATATCCAAGAGCAATTGATGAAATTCTTTTGAGCGAAGTTTCATTTGCTTGATCATGTCTTCTGTGTTCAAAGAGTATTTAATACCGAAACGGCGGCAAACCTTCTTCAAAAAGAGCGCGTACATATCCTCAGCGATCTCAGGGCCTTTACCGGATCTTCTGTAGAGGTCACCGAGAGAAAGTATATATGAACGGATGGAAACGGTTTTTACGGGCTCCAAAGAATAGACGGGCCCGAATCGCGAATAACCCGAAAAGACCAGCAGGACGAATGCGGTAAAGAATATCAATATCATATACCATATCCTCCGCCTTTGAAGCGGGTTCAATTCGAATGAATCCTCTTGGAAGGTATGATGGTACCTGTCAAAGATCACTCTCTTGTCAACAATAAGAGAATTGAGGGCATTGATAAAAAACGCGGCATTTTCCTCATTTCTCAATGCCTCATTTGAAAAGAGATATGTAGAAGGGATATAAAGAAGCCGTCCCTTCCCGAAATTGGCCTGATAAATATTGGCATCTCCACTTTGCTCCTTGAAGATGGGGATCAGAATACCTTTTATCGTATTCATTTCGTGAGTGAACCAATGCTTGAGCTCCAATTCTTTCACATCCTTTGAAAAGGCCGTAGCAAATATGGGACTGAGTGATGCGGTGATCTTGTATTTTTTTGAAGGTGAGGTTGTCACTCCAAGGTATCTCTCCAATTCCGACGAATACCGGTCATAGTAATAGCTTCTCTTCCCTGTGGCGGAATTACCCCTTGCAGACAGATAGATCACCGAATTGCCCTTTTCTACCCACTTGATCAAGGCAGATACTTCCTTTTCGGCAATAGCTGCACCGGCAAGTTTTCCTTCGAGCATTGCCGTACTTGCTTCTGCTATGCCTCCAGCGTCTCCCGCAAGGTAAATTCCCTCAATGGTTGTTTCCATATATTCATTGTGTATGGGAAGCCACGCTCCCATTTCTTTCACGTATGTGTTTTTACATCCTATCTGCGAAAGAATTTTATTGGATGCCGAAAGGCCGACTGCTATTAAAATAAGGTCCACTTCAAAATCCTTTTCCGTTCCCTTGACTGGATTCATATTTTTATCAAGTTCTACAATAGTGGCTCCTTCCACTGATTCCTTTCCCCGGGCGTTTTTAATGGTGTGGCTTGTATAAATAGGAACCCCAAGGCGCTTGAGCTTGGACGCGTGAACAAGGTAGCCGCCGATTTTAGGCAAAGCATCAATTAAAGCTTTTACTTCAACTCCCGCCTGCAGCAGCTGGTATCCCACTATGAGCCCGATATTCCCCGCGCCTACAATCAATGCCTTTTTTCCTGGCCTTACGCCGTAAACATTCATTAGTGTCTGTACACCACCCGCGCCGTAAACGCCCGGCAGATAGTTCCCGGGAAACGACAGATAATTTTCAAAGGCCCCGGTTGTGACCACAATATATTTTGCCGAAATTTCAAGAAGTGTATAACCGTCTTCTCTTCTTTGGTATGCGATATATATATGCTTATTATTCTTCTTTCCGTAATAGCCAACGGCGCTGGTCTCATTAAGATACACACCGCCTGTTTCCATGAACTCCCCGTACATGATATCAGATATCTCAAACCCTCTTAAGCCCGCGTATTCCTCTTTTGAACCAAAGAACTTATGGGTCTGCTTGATAAGCTGGCCCCCGTAGTTGTGATTCTCGTCAATGATTACCGTGCTTAACCCAAGCTGCCCGGCAGTTATGCCCGCTCCCAGGCCGGCAGGTCCGCCGCCAATGATGAGTGCCTGAACATCTATTTCTTCCCTTTCCACATCTATCTCGGCATGAGATGGAAGCATTGCTCTCTGTCCCTGCCTCTCCACCTGCATTCCTTCTCTCACCGGAACAACACAGGTCCTGACATTTGGAATTCCGTCGACACGCATCAGGCAGGAGCAGCATTTTCCGATACCGCAGAACCATCCTTTTGGATTGTTAAAGCGCTTGCTGTGGCTGAAAACTTTAACTCCGCTTGCAAAAAGGGCTGCGGCAATGCTTTCATTTTCATATCCTTCAACCTGTTTTCCTTCGAACTGGAAAGTAATTTTTTTCCCTCTCTTAAACTCAAGAATCGGGTGATTTTCTATGCGCAAATCGCTTTTCAAACTTTACTCCTTCATATTTTAAAATGGTGTCAGGTTTCTGTCTGCATCAAATGTCATTGGTTGCGACTCTGCAATCAGTTCCAGGTCAGCCCGTTTGGATAACTCGTTTTGATAGGCATCGGACACCTCTACTACCCCCAGGCTCGCTGTGTTTTTAATGCGAATCATTCTTAACTGTTCAGGTGAAATAGCTCCACTACTTCCAATGGCTGCCTGGATAGCATCGCGGTCATTGCCAAGTGTTAATGGAATCTTCGCGTGCTCCGGTTCCGCGCCGGCAATGGCATTTATATAAAGAG
This sequence comes from Candidatus Atribacteria bacterium, assembly GCA_048635215.1. GTDB lineage: Bacteria > AUK180 > AUK180 > AUK180 > AUK180 > JAGLWT01. The sequence continues at coordinate 187 of JAIVYW010000216.1, read as the reverse complement.
CGTTTAAATCAATTTTATCAACCAGCCGCTGGGTGACAAAATCAGCAAGCCCTACACCATCGGCATTGCCTTCTGTTTTGTCCGTTAAATCACACACCACAATCCGCTTAATGCAGGGTGATTTCGGTTCTTCTGCAACAAGGGGCATATAAATTCGTCCGACAACCTTGCTGTCAAAGCCGGTACC
>JAIVYW010000215.1:0-3839 GCA_048635215.1 Candidatus Atribacteria bacterium | reverse complement strand
TATCATCGAGGTCAAAGGGAAATTTCTTATGACGGTCCTCAAGGAATTGAATGAACCGCGTATCCCTTCCTTCCGCGGCAAGATGGCCGCAAAGAAGGCGGAAATCCCGGTCTGGGGCGCAGATGATCTCAATACCGATGAAGCGAATATCGGGTTCACGGGTTCTCCTACACGAGTCGTAAAAGCATTTACCCCCCCAGCAAAAAAGGGCGGTATCAGGGTTGAAGGCGATGATCTGGAAACGGTAAAAGGTATTTATAAGTTCATCAAAGAGAACCACCTGGCTTAGGAGAATGAAGATGAGCACAAAGAATAAAATACTTATTATAGGGGAATGCAGGGAAAGCAGTATTCACCATGTTACATTTGAACTGGTTTCGGAAGGAGCGGAACTCTCAAAAAAGAACAATGGGGAAGTAGTAGTTCTTGTCCCCGGATATCAGATAGACAACGCTCAGGCGGAAGGCCTATTTAAATCCGGAGCTGACAAGGTGATCCTTCTGGACCATGAGAAGCTTCAGCATCTGAACGATGTTCATTATCTGCGAAATATAGCCGCTGTGATAACTGAGGAAGAGCCGGGCATCGTACTTGCCGGCGCAACTCCTCAGGGCCGTTCGCTGATGCCCAAGCTCGCTATTACAATGAAAGCCGGCCTGACAGCCGATTGCACCGAGTTGGATATTGAAGAGGGCACAGGACTCCTTCTGCAGACCCGCCCCGCATTCGGCGGCAATCTGATGGCTACCATCAAGACCCCGAAGCATCTTCAGATGTCAACGGTAAGGCCTAAGGTCTTCAAGGTAGAGACCGGATACAGCAAAGAGAAGAATATCACGAAATTCACCTATATTGACGGCGATTCTCCTCTGAAGATCATTGAAGCGGTAAGAAGTATAGAAGAAATGGTTAATCTTGCCGATTCTGATATTATTGTTTCCGGCGGCCGCGGCCTCGGGGATAAAGCCAACTTCAAGGTCGTTTTTGATCTTGCGGCCAAATTGAACGCCGCGGTGGGAGCTTCACGCGCGGCTGTTGATGCGGGATGGATCTCTTATGCGCATCAGGTCGGCCAGACAGGTACGACCGTTATGCCTAAATTGTATATTGCCCTTGGTATCTCAGGGGCTATTCAGCATCAGGTCGGAATGAAGTCGGCCGATTATATTATCGCTGTCAACAAGGATCCGAACGCCCCTATCTTTAATGTAGCGGATTATGGGATCGTTGGAGACCTCTTTGAGATCGCGCCGAAATTGACGGAGCTGCTTGGTTAAGGTAAGTTGAAACTCAAATCTGTTGCCCTGAAGGGATTTAAAACATTTCCGCGAAAAACTAAAATTGAATTAAAGAGCGGGATAAATATCATTATCGGACCCAATGGCTCCGGTAAATCCAATGTCGTGGATGCTGTAAAATGGACCTTGGGGGAAAAGAGCCCGAAATCCCTCAGAGGCGGCCAGATGGAGGATGTTATCTTCAAGGGCAATGACAAGATGAACCCGTCAGGATTTGCCGAAGTAGAATTGAAATTTGATAATCTCGACCGGAAGTTAAGGATGGACCTTGACGAGATCGTGGTTTCCAGAAAATTTTCAAGGGATAAAAGTTCGAAATTCACTATAAACGACCGCCGCGCAAAGATGAAAGAGATCGTTGCTCTCTTTGCTGATACCGGTATTACTTCAAACTCATATGCCATAATTGAACAGGGGAAGATAGAAAATTTCCTTCTGGCCTCAACGAAAGAAAGGCGTATCATTTTTGAGGAAGCCGCAGGTGTCATGGGCGAGAAGATCGAAAAGATCGAAACAGAGAGAAAACTTCACCGTACAGAGGAGAATCTTCAGCGTATTGCCGATATCATAGCTGAAAAGGATAAGCAATACGGCGGATTGAAGAGGGCGGTCTCCAAGTACGAAAGGTATATGGACTATCGAAATAAACTTGCCGAGATCAAGAAACTCTTTTCCGGGCTTAAATACCTTGTATTCGAGGATGATATCAAGCAATACGATGATAAGCGCAGCCCGCTCTCCTTAAAAAAAGCGGAACTGCTGAAGACTATCTCGTTAAAAGAAGAAGAACGGGCGAAGAGAGATCAGGAGATCAAATCGGCATGGAATTCGCAATCTGCCGAAGTGAATAAGAAGCTGTCTATCAGTAATGAGATAGCATCACTTGAGAATAAACGGGGATTATTGATACAGGATATCGCGAATAAGGAAGACTTGATCAGCGAGGATAAGCGCCGTATAGTCAGCAATGAAGAGAATAAGAAGAAACACGCGGAACAATTGAAAGACTGGAAAAGCGATACGAAGGAAAAATCAGCCGAAGGCAAGAAATTAGAAACCGGCCTTGAAATGATCATTGATAAGTTGAAGGGATTAGAGAAAGACCTTGCTCATCTTGAGAAGGAGAATGCTGACCTCGAAGATACATATATGAATTTTTCCGGCAAACTCTCTGAAGTGGAGAACGAGAAGATCTCTCTTTCCAGCGCCAAGGCAAGTAAGGAGAACAGCATAGAGCATTTGAAAGTGCGCTTAGGCAATTTTGAAAAGCGCATCACCGATTTTAACGATGACCTGGAAGCCGCAAGAGCGGATCTTAAACGGATCGAAGACAAGATGGATGAATTTGATTCCATTCTTGAAGATCTTGAAAAGGAAAATTTACGGACAGAAAATGAGATGGCCGAGGTGAAGGACCTTTTCGGAAAAAGCTCTGTCGAATGTGATTCCCTGAATGAGAAGATCAAGATACTTTCAAGGAATCTTGAGAATTACTCGGCTTTCCCCGGAGGTGTCCGGCATGTGATGAAGAAATCTGCGCAGAAGGACGATACTTCTATCTCCGGCATACATGATGCTGTCGCCAATCTGATCTCTTACTCCAAGGAGCACGCACATGCTTTGGAAGTTGCCTTCGGAGCTGTTCTGCATTATGTGATCGTTGATCAGGAAGACGATGCGAAAAGGGCCATTAAATATCTGAACAGAATTAAAGGCGGAAGAGTGACCTTCCTTCCTCTGGACTCTCAGCCAAGTCATAGCGCTCCTTTTAAATTACCTTCCATGATCGGCGGCGTTATAGGATGGGCTGTGGACCTTTATTCCGCTATACCCGCTTATAAAGATATAATTGATCGTTTTATCCGCAATGTTATTGTAGTGAAAGATATGGATATCGCTACCCGCCTGAAGGGTGAGCTTAGAGGAAAGAGCTTCAGGATAGTGACTTTGAACGGCGAGTTATTCCATTCTGACGGGCGTGTTGTGGGTGGAAAACGATCTCACGAAGGCGGCCTGCTGACACTTAAAGAAGAGATCAATGAGTTAAAACAAAAGCATAAAGCGAAGGAAAAACAAGTCGTTAAGCTGGAAGAAGAGTATCAGAAAAAATTCTCCAGAGCGAATACCATTCGGGAAGAGATCGAAGAGATAAAGCAGAAAAAGAAAAAGATCAGCTTTGATTTGTCGCGATATAAAGAAGAGACAATTTCTATTGAGCAGGCCATTAAGAATTTTCAGGAGAACAAGACCACCGAAGAAGAAACAATTGAGATCTATGAAAAAGAGATACAGGATTATGTGGAGCAGCTAACGGAAATCGAGGATTCCCTTGAAACCGTCAGAGGTGAAAATACCGAGATCAAAGAGAAATACGAGAAATACCATTCCTCGAAAACCGCGCTTGAGAACGACCTTCTGGAGAATGAAAGGATCAAAGACAGAAATCAGAGTGATATCCGGCTTCTGGAAAGCGAGCTCGGCAATCTTGATAACAATATTTCAAATTATGAAACATTGCTCTTTGAGATCGACAGGGACCTG
>JAIVYW010000214.1:0-3844 GCA_048635215.1 Candidatus Atribacteria bacterium | reverse complement strand
GAGCGCAACATTGAGAAATGTCTTCGCTGCCTTGGAGGAGAAGGGTTATCTCTTCAAAGCACACACTTCCGGAGGAAGGATCCCTACTGACCTGGCGTTCAGATCCTATGTCGACCACCTCCTGCACCTGAATCAATTCATTCAGATCGAGCTCAGAAATCTAAAAAGTGAGTTGGATGAAAGCATGGTCGACCTGGAGAATGTCATGGTATTTTCTTCAAAGATGATCTCTAAATTCACCAATGAGATGGCTTTTTCGCTCGGTGTTACGGTGGATACTCAAAAATTGAAAGGTGTCCATTTTAATCAGATCGCCCCGAATCAAATACTGGCCCTTATTTACCTTTCCAGCGGATTGGTACTGGATAAGATCTTTTTTATCTCGGACGCCTCGATCGACAGAAGGGTATTGAAGATGGTGGAGGGCTTTATCAATGATGCCGCAAAGGGGAGAAATCTTGCGGAGATCGAAGAGGCGTTAAAAGAGCGCTTCAAAGAACTGAAAGGTGAACTGAAAAAATATGACAAGGTAGTAAAAGGCCTGCTCGGCAAATTGGGGACTGTCATCACGGAGTTCCAGAGGATACATCTCGAACCCATCCCAGGCCATGAAGGGCAGCTTTCCGAGTTCAATACAGGTGATAGGATGAAAGAGCTGATCCTGAAATTTTCCGCCTTGGATTCAACGCGAATATTTATCGGCCAGGAATTGGGTGAGGAAGAGTTGAAAGAAATGACCATCATCACATCTCCCTTTAAGATTAACGATGAAAGGACAGGGCTTTTCGGCATCGTCGGCCCAAAGGCGATGTATTATGACTTTAATATAGATTTTCTCAGAAAGTTCTCACAGATGGTATCCGATGTCATCAGCGAGAAATTTAAAAGTTGGAGGTAAAGATGTTAATGGACAATGAAACCAGGTACTTCTATAAAAAATTACGCAGTCTCAAAAAAGAGATAGCTTTCAATCATGAGATCCTTAAAAAGCTTCTTGCGGATAAAGAGAAGAGCATCAAGGAAAATGAGTCCTTGAAAAGAGAGAACGAGAATTTCAAGAACGCCATTAAGAAAAATAAGGATACCTTGGATCAATTCAGCAAAGACAATGAAAAATTCCAAGAGCGTTCTCAGAAGGAGCTCAAGAATGCCTTGAAAAGAGAAAGCAAAAAATTCCTCATCGGTTTTATTGAGGTTTTAGGGCATTTCGAATATGCGATGGCAAACATCAAGGACGAGAATACCCTGCAGGGTATTGAAATGGTCTATAATGAATTCATTAAAAAACTTGAAAATGAAGGGGTTCAGGTCATTAACGAGATAGGAGTTGACTTTGATCCGAATGTACATAACGCAATAGGTGTGCGCGAGAAGAAGGGCTCTCATGATAAGGTCTTGGAGATCGCATTGAGGGGGTTTATTCTCGATGGTATTGTGATAAGGGCAGCGGATTGCTATGTCTCTAAATCTAAATAAGATATCTGTATTTGACAAAGAAGGAAAGATTTCTTTTCAGATCCAGCTTAATGGTATTCTTGAACCCAAGAATAAAGAGGTGCCTCTCACCTTTTTCTAAGACAGAAAGAGATATGAAGTACCTGTCATAATATTCAGGCCCTGCCACCAGAAAATAATTCTTATAAAGCGGGATCTTTATCAAAAGGCGTTTGTTTTCCCTGGTTTCACTGAAGTAGAATTGAAGGAAAAATCTCTCATAAACATCCATAGTGAATTCCATGTCGGGAGAATGGCTTTCGCGAGTACGATAATAGAAAAGAATTCCCAGATATTCTTGTATGCGTGTTCTGAAGACGGTCGTGAAAGAGATCTCTCTTTTTAAAAAGATGGAGTTCAAATAGGATTCAGGGTCGGAGAACTCCGAAACCTTTCCACCCATAATACCGATCTCCATATGATCCATTGGTTTCCAAGATCCGAAGAAAGAGAAGTTCCTTGTGAAATTTTCGGAACCGCTGATCTCGTATCGAAGGACAAGGCCGAGCTTGTCGATCGAATATTTCACAAATATATTGTAAATATGTTTCAAAGAATAAAAGTCGATCGGGCCATTATCGGATATCTCATTCCAAGACGCTTCTATTCCCAGACTGGTATCGGTTAATAAAGGATAAGAAAAAGCCAGCACCACTGCCTTATTATCAAGATCGGTATATTGTCCGTATTGTCCGCTCAAGAGGTTGATGTTAAGGAAAAAACAGCTTTTCCCGCTGCGGAAATAGGATTGTTTGAAGAAGATAAGGTCTGCATGTGAAGGCAGAGTGACCGCATCATTATTGATGAGGTAATTTTCAGAGGAGAAATTGTTCTTATTGCCGCGGCACATATACCTGCCGAAGATATCGGCAAAGTACCCCGCATTGTCCTCGAATATTCCATTATTGATGAAATTCGGGGAAATAGCGGAACTATTTGTCCAGCTTAAAATGAGAAATAATAATGTCCACAATGACTTGAAGTTCTTGTCTTTCATCGTTATTAATGATAAGGTCGGCCTTAATTTCTCTAAATTCCCTCTTTTGTTCTTTCAATAAAGCTCGAGCTGTTCTCTTGGTAAAGTCCATTTCCGTGATCCTTCTTTTAACGATCTTCATGGGTGCTTTGACAAGAATCACTTTATCAATATTATCCAGAATATTCAATGTCAGGGGTATTGGCGCATCAACGATACAATTAGAGTTTTTCATTAGAAATTTATCAATAGCGCTCTTTATTGCAGGATGCATAATGGAATTTGTTCCTTTTCTCAATTGGCTTTTCCACATCCCGCTTCTCATAATTACTTCCAGATCCGTATCACCGCATTGAAAGAGTTCTTTCAATTGAGTTCTGATATCCGCATCCCTTCTAAGCTCTGCCGCAATACTATCTGCCTTGAGAAGGGGATAACGAATCGTTTCAGAAAGCATGTCAGCGACAGTGCTTTTTCCGCTTGCCATGATCCCCGTGATCAGTAGTCTCATCAGTGTATCTCCAAAAGGTCACGGCCGAAAGCATGATCGACCTTGAGAGGAACAGAGAAGTCAACAATATTTTCCATGAGCTCCGCGATCGCCGGAGCTTGCTGCTTGATCACTTCTTCCGGCCCTTCAAAAACAAGTTCATCGTGGATCTGAAGAAGCATTCTGATCTCCGGATGCATTCCTTCAGCGATCTTGATCATCGCAAGCTTAACGATCTCACTTGCGGTTCCCTGTATAGGAGCATTTATAGCCACCCTTACTCCGGAGGCATGTACATTGTGCTCGCTGGACAAGAGCTCCGGGACATAGCGTTTGCGATGAAAAAAGGTCTCAACATGCCCAGTTTTTTCTCCCTCAGCTATCAAGCGGTCCTGGAATTCTTTGACACCAACATATTCTCTGTAATATGAATCAATGAAATCTACAGCTTCTTTAATGGAAATACCTATCGTTTGAGACAGATGATAAGGGCCCATTCCATACATGATACCGAAATTAATGGTTTTTCCGATAGCCCTTTCCTTCTGGCCAATACTATCGAGAGGGAGAGACAGTATCTTCGCCGCAGTGATAATATGAATATCCTTATCAAGTTTAAATGCCTCAACAAGTGCGTTATCCTGTGTCAGGTGAGCAAGTATCCGAAGTTCTATCTGGCTGTAATCAAGTGAAAGGAGAAGATCGCCTTCTCTGGAGGGGACAAATAACGAACGCATTATTGAACCGGTCTCCGTGTTGATAGGCAGGTTCTGACGAATGGGAGTTTCTGAACACAGCCTTTCTGTAGAGGTTTTTCCCTGTAAATATGAGGTATGTCTTTTCCCGTGTACTGCACTGATGTGCTTTACGATACCTTCAAGACA
>JAIVYW010000213.1:0-3856 GCA_048635215.1 Candidatus Atribacteria bacterium | reverse complement strand
CCGTTATCATCACCGCCAGGAATATCCTTGAAATTTACGTCTGGACTCAGCAATTTTAAGAGATATTTAAACCTGCTGTGGTTTTCCTCCCCTTGATGCGGTGTCGCGGTTAATAATAGCAGGCAGTCACAGTAATCCTTTAGATCGTCAGCAAGGTGATAGTTAAACGTTTTCTCTGTTCTACCAGAATCATATTCGATCGCACTAAGCTTCTGTGCCTCATCAAATATGATCATATCGAAATATGAGCCCTTATCAATGATCTCTCTGGGCTTATTCGCTCTGAAGAAAAAGAATTCCAGTTCAGCGCCGATATTCAATCTCTGTGACGGTGTAAGATCTTCCTCCACTGTTCTCCTCAAGATAGCACGGCTGTCACCTTCAAACACCTGGTAATCCGGTGTAAAGATGTTGCCCAGAAACACCAATGAGGGCATTCCGAAAACCTCTTCGCCCAGAAATAAGGCGGTATTGAGGTCAGGCTTTATTACCAGATCTGATTCCGTGATGTCCTGAAAACCGGTGACGGAAGATCCGTCAAATCCGAGTCCTTCATCAAGCGATGCTTCTAACTTATCCAGAGAAAATGCAAAGGTCTTGATCTTTCCCGCTATATCAATAAACCAGATATTGCCGAAATTAATACCCATTTCACGCGCTTTGCTTACAATTGTCATTGGTTCCATATAGCCCCCATAATTATTTATTTTCCAGCAGAGGATCTTTTATCCCCGCCTCGTTGAATCCCCGCGCCCTCAACAGGCATGACTCGCATGTTCCGCAGGGAATATCTTCTCTCGTATAACAAGACCATGTCAATTCAAAGGGGAGTTTCAACAATTCCCCCTGCTGCACGATCTGCTTTTTGCTCATCTCAAGTAATGGTGTGGAAACCGTTATCCCGTTGGCGGTACCGGCGGCTAGGGCGGGACTCAGGTATTTGTAGAACTCTTTTCTGCAGTCCGGATATCCGGAAGAGTCCTCTTCCACAACACCGATAAATATCGTCTGCACATCTATCAACTCTCCCCATGCGGCCGCCAGAGAGATTATAAATCCATTTCTAAACGGGACATAGGTTTTGGGAATATCATTCTTCCCGCGCTCACCTATGTCATCCGGCAAGTTATCAAACATGTCGATCTTGCCGTCACCTATCAGAGAGCTTCCGCCAAGTTGTGTGAAAAATCCCGTATCGATCACCTGTTGCCCGGCCGCGGTGAAGTGATGAGATATGTCATAGAATGCCTTCAATTCCCTTTTTTGTGTCAATTGACCGTAATTCAAATGCAGTGTAAATATCTCATATCCCTGCTCTTTTGCGATTGCCGCGGCAAGAGCGGAATCCATTCCTCCTGAGAGGACAACTACTGCTCTTTTCATTTTCTTCTTTCTTCTCCCCAAATATATTTATGCATTTGAATTCCCATTTTTGTTCTGACATCACCTTTTTCAACAACCGCATCCCAGAGCACGCCGGAATCCATGTCTCCCCAGGCAGGGGTAATATATACGGATAGATGCCCTGGAATACTTTCTCCGATATAATTAAAGGCCCAGTCAAGATCATCAGCGGTAGCCACTACAATATTTATCCAATCCCTTTTTGTAAGCTTTTTGAAATTTCCGATCTCAAAATCAATGCCGGTCGAAGGGACTTTGATATCGATCGCCCAAGTGACATTATCCGCTTCAAATATCTCTAAGGTGCCATTGGTCTGTATCTCAAAATCTATTTCAGGAAACATCCCTATCAATTTCATGATCTCATCTTTTTGAATGAGGGGCTCGCCGCCGGTTAAAACGACAGGGATTCCAGCCGCTCTTATCTTCTGCGCAAGCGTTTCAATGCTAACTTCTTCTCCGTTATCAAGTGAGTATTCTGTATCGCAATATTCACATCTCACATTACAGCCGGACAGCCGGATAAAGAACACATTTGCGCCTATTTCGGGACCTTCACCCTGAATTGAGAAAAATATTTCCGTGATCTTCATCATATTGTTTGAATAATTCATTATACTCAAAACTATTAAAATTTCAAATTCCTGGTTTCTTGAAAAAATAGATGAACTTTGTTATATTCTTTCATGAGAGGTTTGATATGATCTACGGAAATGAAAAATTCTTCACAAAGGAACACATAGAGTCTCAAAGCGGACATGCACCCAAAATGCTTTGTGAACTCGTTGTTTACTCTTTGGAATTGGTCTCGCAACTTTCAGCGACAGGGTTGAAATACCGCTTTAAAGGAGGTAATTCTCTTCTGATATTATTGGAAGACCCTATGAGATTTTCCATCGATGTGGATATAGTCACCGCTGCGACAAAGGACAAGATAATAGAGATCGCGGAATCCATCGCAAAGGAATGTCAGCTTTTCAGCAAGGTCGAGATCAGACAGCATAAGACAAAGCCCTGGCTTCCAATGATCTCTTTTAAATTTTTCTTTGACTCCTTATTTCAAAGTGCCGAGGATGCCTTTGTTATGCTGGATGTTGTCCTGGAGCCCGCTCCATATCCCGGCCAGGTGAAACAGGTGAAATGCCTGGATATTTACTCTTCCAGTCAACAAGTAGAGGTTCCTACCATCGCCGGACTGATCGGCGATAAATTACTCACAATGGGACCCGCCACTCTGGGGATCCCCATCGGAAAAAGCAAAGAGGCCCAGAGATTGAAACATGTTTTTGATGTCTCATTGCTCTCCCGGCAAAACTATGAACTGGATGATGTCATGGATTCGATAAAGTCATGTATGATACAGGAAATGCGCATTCAAAGGAATTCCTTTTCACTGAAGGAAGTGATCGACGATACAATTCTCTTCTTGTCAAAGCCGATATCATATAGCAGCAAGCCCCCGTTGGAAGAATGCGAAGGGGACCACTATCTCTATGAAACCGTAAAGGGATTTGAGGACTTCAGGAAGCATCTTTTCAAAATAGATTACACTTGGGAAATGTTCCGGGAAAGCTGCACTGATGTCGTTAATATTCTCAATGAATTAGTAACCTGAAAGCAGTCGTTTGTATTTAAGAGGGAAATATTTTCATATGTCAGACCTGCTCAAATATCTCTTCAAGCAAGTGCTTTGCTTTTTTGACTTCGATCCAGAATGGAACTGACACCAGTAGCATGCCAAATAAAGCCATACCCATGGGCGCAAGATTTTCCATAGAGAAAATAGGATTCTGAGGAAAACTCGAAATTACAATATCTCCGTTAAGCACTGTGTTTGACAGGAAAATATAAAAAAGGATCCCGGAAAGCCAGAAAAACATAAAGATAGCAACAAAAATCGCCAAGCGGAAAGTGAAAGTAATCTCTGAACCATAAAAATTTTGATTTAGATCAACCTTAATAATCGGTACAAATGAATTACGTCTTCGAATAGTATTCGCATTACAGTTAATATTTCTGAAAAGTTTAATCCTCTTCTCATTAACAGTTCCCCAGAAGAGTGTCGTCCCTCTTTCTCCAAAGGCATTCTCCAATGTGAATTTAGATGTATTTGCTACCAATGTCTCCAGGATGTCTTCCCTACTCAGTGCAGTTAAAAGTACCCATTTTTCATAGGGAAATATCTTCATCGTATATTCTTACACATCTTCATTTTTTCATGGAACGCATTAGAGGGGGTTTTGCGGCTGTATTTTCGATTGTTGATAACATTTTTTCTCAGAAAGTCACTCCAGCGCCTAAGTTCATAATGACATAGCCTTGCCCAAATGCGCTTACATCAGCTTCAATGATATACCCGGACAAGACCGCCAGTGACAGTTTAAATCCTGCGATTAAACTCGGATACCATTCAAGGGAATCGCCGGAATCAAGGTCTCCGGCAAAGATACCC
>JAIVYW010000212.1:0-3866 GCA_048635215.1 Candidatus Atribacteria bacterium | reverse complement strand
GAATATGTGCTGGGTCAGCGGGCTGGTGGGAAATGACGGGCAGGCGCATTACGCTTCCAGCAAAGGCGGCCTGATCGCATTCACTAAATCCATAGCGAAGGAATTTGCTTCAAGGAATATTCTGGTAAATGCTATCGCGCCGGGTTTTATTGAAACTAAAATGACCGCCGAACTCGGAGAAGAGAATATGAAGGAATATTTCAAGGTAATTCCCTTGAAAAAATTCGGCCAGCCGGAAGATGTGGCAAATATCGTATTGTTTCTCAGTTCCGAGCTTTCCAATTATGTTACCGGACAGGTAATAAATTGTGACGGCGGAATGATAATGTAAATACTCTGGAGGTTATTATGAGTTTAAGAGAAGAATTGGTGGCAAAAGTAGTCGAGAGATTGGGGACCGCTGCTGGGGAAGTTACCGATGAGGCAAGATTTATTGAAGATCTGGGTGCTGATTCGTTGGACTTGATGGATTTCATCATGGATATCGAGAATGATTATGACATGAAGATATCTGCGACTGACGCTGAGAACCTTAAGGCTTTCGGCGACCTGCTCAAGTACATTCAAGAAAAGACCGGTAAGTAGGAAATGCCTTTATGCGGAGGATGCCTTTGCATCCCTCCGCAGTTATCGGCCGAAAGAAGGAGACATTAATGAGTGAAAAAAGAGTTGTAGTCACAGGTATGGGTACAATAAATTCACTAGGGAAAAACGTTGAAGAGTTCTGGACCGGACTTGAGAACGGTGCATCGGGAATATCTCGGATCGAGCGTTTTAATACAGAAGTTCTGATTTCAAAGGTAGCAGGTCAAATTAAGGATTATGATCCGTTGGATTATTTTGAGAAGAGGGCTCTGCGCCGTCTTTCAGTATTTATTTCATACGGCCTGATCGCGGCGAAAGAAGCGGTTGCGGATTCGGGATTGGATTTTTCTTCAACGGATCCTTATAGGTGCGGCTGTATTACCGGTTCCGGTATTGGCGGTATCTATGAGATTGAAGAACAAGTTAATGTAATGAATGAAAAAGGCCTTGACCGAGTATCCCCCTTTCTCATCATTCGGATGATCAATGATATGCTTCCAGGCCGCCTCTCCATGGCCTACAATCTTAAGGGTGCTAATTATTCCACAACAACCGCCTGTGCGTCATCCGCGCACGCGATACTGGAATCGTATAATACCATAAAAAGAAATGAATTGGATATAATCGTCACCGGAGGCGCCGAAGCTCCGATTACACAGCTGAGCCTAGCTGCTTTTTGTTCCCTGCACGCATTGTCCACGGGTTTCAACGATAACCCTACTGCCTCATCAAGGCCTTTTGACAAAGATAGAGACGGATTCGTGATAGCAGAAGGATCCGGTATTCTGATCCTTGAAGAAATGGAGCACGCAAAAAAACGCGGAGCAAAAATATACGGTGAGATAGTAGGATATGGAAATACCGCCGATGCCCATCATGATACTGCCCCCGCTCCGAGAGCCGAAGGCGGCCGCCGTGCTATGGCGCAGGCTATAAAAATGGCAGGGATTGGCCTTGACCAAATAAGCTGGATCAATGCCCACGGAACATCCACCAAGGCAAATGATCTTAATGAAACATTAGGGATCAAGGACCTTTTCAAGGACCTGGCATATAAAATTCCTGTGTCTTCTATCAAATCAATGCTCGGGCATTCCTTAGGCGCCGCAGCTGCTATAGAGGCCATTGCTTCTATGAAGGCAATTGAGAAAGGGATCATACCCCCCACGATAAATTATACAACACCTGACGAAGAGATAGATCTGGATTATGTGCCCAATACCGCACGAGATAAAGAGTTGAATTATGTGCTTTCAAATTCGTTCGGATTTGGCGGCCATAATGGGGTCCTACTCTTTGGAAAGATTTAAAAATTTGATCAGGGACCTCTATAAAGGGAATAAATTATTCGATCTGGAAAAGGGCTTAAAATATAAATTCAAAAACAGAGCCCTGCTCGTGAAGGCGCTGATGCACCCTTCCTACAAGGGCAATCATCCGGAGATCTCTTTTGATTATGAAAGATTGGAATTCTTAGGTGATTCTGTCATTGCTTTTCTGGTAACAACCTATCTCTTTGAAAAATATACGGGCAATGAAGAGGGATTTCTGTCAAAAAGAAAGGGGAAGATCGGTTCAAAGGCCTTTCTCTGGGAATTGGGGAAGACCCTTCATCTGGAAAGGTATATCTTTTCTCCTTCTATAGAATTACTGGCAAAATCACGCTCCACATTCGAAAACACCTTCGAGGCTCTCATGGCAGCGGTATATCTCGACGGCGGCCTTCGGTCCGCTAAAAAAGTATTTTTTAGGATCGGCAGGGGCCGCCTTGACAAGGTAGAGCAGAATGAAAATCTTCACGATCCCAAAAGTCTGCTTCAGGAGTATAACCTTAAGACTAATCAGGGCCTTCCATTTTACGATACCAAAGAGAATCCGGATGACCCGGGATTTATCTCCTCAGTATATATCGGAGGAAAGCTTCTGTGTTGGGGAAGCGGCGCCAGTAAAAAGGAAGCCGAAAGATCTGCCGCCATGTACGGCTGTAAACAATTAAAACTCCTTTGAAGATCATCCCCGTATTTCTTCCTTATGCGGGATGCCGCAGCCGATGCCCCTATTGCAATCAGCATGTTTCTACAGGAATAAAAAAAGTAAGAACGCCTGAAGAAGTCATGACATATCTGAATAAATGTAAAACCACTCTGACGGATGAATTCCAAGTGGCTTTCTATGGAGGGACCTTCTTGGCTCTTCCGCGGGAGAGGATCCTTCAGTATGCCAAAGCCGCGTCAGCTTCCGGGGCCTCGTCTCTTCGCCTTTCGACCACAGCTTCCTCTATAAATGCTGCGTTACTCACTTCGCTAGGAGAAATTCTTCCCGTATCTGATATTGAATTGGGATTGGAGACCATCTCAAAGGATGTGAATAAATTTCTTTGCCGGGATCTTGATATGAATGAATTCAATAAAGCAGCAGATATTATAAAGGCGCTTGACATCTCTCTACATCTTCACCTGATGACGGGATTTCCCGCCGAGAAGCCCCATGATCTTCGGAACACCGCAAGATTTGCAGTATCTTTGGCACCGGCCGGAGTACGAATACATCCACTGATCGTATTGAAGGGCACTCAAATGGAAGAGATGTTCAAGAAGGGCAAATATTCACCGCTGTCTTTAGAAGAAGCCGCCCGCAGTATCGCGCGAGTGCTGCCTTATTTTATAAAAAATAGTATTCCAGTGACAAGATTCGGGCTTTTTCCCGATGAGGAGCTGATGAAGAAGGGCTCTGTGATCGCCGGGCCGTTCCATCCCGCGTTCGGTTCTATTGTTTGGTCAAGATATTACAGAGATCTTCTTGCAAAGCGCATAGGCCCCGCCAAAGGCGCTTTTACCGTTTATGCTCCGGACAAGATAATACATCATCTGATCGGTTTCAAAAGAGAGAATATTTCCCATTTCAATTCTCTGGGAATAGGTCTGACCTTTAAAAAGGGCTTAAGATTTCAAGTAAGACACTCCAAGGAGTGCTTCGCAGAGGTTGGAGGTTAGTTAATAGGGAATATTCGAGAAGATCATGAACGAGAGGAACCTGGATCCCACGGCCGCCAACTCCCTCTGGATGACTCTTTTCACTTCTTCATTCCTTTCCCGCATCCCCTCATCGGGAGCCCGGCAGCGCCGGGCGACCAACCCAAAAGACTGCTGCGCAGTCTTGGTACGAGGTTGGATGTACGATGTACGAGGTGATAAAAGTGGTACGAAGTACGAGGTGCGATGTACGAAGTGGAAAAAGATGCACACCCGTAACCGGAAAATCAATATTTCGTATTTATCATT
>JAIVYW010000211.1:0-3870 GCA_048635215.1 Candidatus Atribacteria bacterium | reverse complement strand
AGCAGCTCACCCGTTCAAAACTCTTTGAGGGAGTTTTTACCGGCTCTTTAAGGCTCGGCATCAGCTTACTGGCTAACTTATTTGGGGGGGGTTGTTAATCTCAAGGTAAGGATCATGATCACCACTCAAGCGTCTAGCTCTGTGGTGAATATCTCTCCTGAACCTCTATACCTTGCCCAACAATTATCAGTCGACTTCAGTAACGGTGATCGCCTCCTGTTCACAGACCTCTACACAGCTTTCGCACCCAATACACTCCTCTGCATTAACAGGAACCGATTTTTCATCCTGCATTTCAAAGACATCTACTGGACAGACATCTACGCACTCATCGCAGCCTATGCATTTTTCTTTATCAACCTCTACCTTGTACATATCCCAACTCCTTCTCCATTTGGCGTGTAACGACGAGTAACAGATAATCCTTTCCTTAGAAATGTCAAGGTCTTTTTATCAGATCAACTGATCCCTCGTACGTAGCAGGCAGCTACTTGGTCGCTTTCTCTAACTCCTTGATCCTTGCATCGATCTGGTCCATCTGCTGCTTTAGCATCTGAGCTTGGTCCCTTAAAAATCCTATCTCCTGCTCTGGGGCCATAGGTGGACCAAATGGTGACATCCCTGGCCCTCCAAATCCTCCCGGTGGTGGGTAATTAGGTTGACCAAAGGGTGACATACCTGGTGTTCCATACCCTCCCGGTGGTGGGTAATACGGCATTTGCGACATCTCTGGCGCCCCATATCCCCCCGGTTGAGGGTAATATGGCATCTGTGGCATTCCTCCGTAAGGATTCATCCACCCCCCTGTCATAGGATAACCCATTCCCATGGGCGGCGGCCCCCAGGGAGAAGGCCAATCTGCATATGGGTAATATCCGTAATACATATCATTCTCCTTTTTTTAGTTTTTCTCTAAATCGGATCCCGTCAGGAAATTTGGGATCCATTTTCAATGTAAAATTGATCGCATCGATCGCTTCTTTATTCATGCCCAAATTGTAATATGTCTTGGACAACCAGTAATTCACCAGGGTGGAATTCCAATCCTTTTTGGCTTTCTTGTAAAATGAAAGCGCGGTGGAGTATTGTTTCTCCCTGAAGAATGTATAAGCATAGTAATATAGGCACCTGCCCCTGTCGGCTCCGGACATCTCCTCCCAACAGCCGCCAAGAAGATTTTGCGCGGATTCCCACATCTCAGCATCTTTCGCGGTCTTTCCCAGAGAGAATCTTTTATCCGCGGCGGAGGCGTTATAATTCTTTAATTCGGAATAGAGGTCCGGCGCATACATTTCCAGCCGTTTCAGAAAAAATGACGGATCAAGACCGTTGGACAGTGTCAGGACCACTCCTTTTTTCACATAAATGGTCCTGATATCACGGATCTTATCTCCGGAAGTGTGATTTAATTTCTCCAGGGTCACCACTTGAGTATCCAAACGCCGGACCAGCACCTTCAATGTGTCTGAATACATTTTCAAAAAGTATTTCCGCTCACATCCTTTCTTCAGGCCGCGTTCTATATACACAATGGCATCGAATTGCTGATGATGCACCAGGGACTCAATTATCTTTCTCAAGTATTCACAGCGGATATCCTCTTCGTTCAAAAGAGCGAAGGATTGCTTATAATACCTGACGGCCTCATCAAATTTTTCTGTATTATAATAGTATTCCGCTAACTTAAGTGATCTGATCGGGTTTGTCGGATCATTGGCTACTCCCTTTTTCAATCTCATCTCATCAGGAGAACCGACCATTTTGAAATACAGGAATATCAGAAAAAAAAGCAGTAATATATACATTACTCCTAATTTCAAACTCAATTTAAGCGGTTTTTTCCTTCTCTCTACCCGTATTACCATAAATAAATGTTGAATATTTCCTTAAAAAATATATAATTTAAATTATAATACTTTTTCTATGTTATTTCAAATCATTTTGGAGTATTTTGGAGGTTGATGATGGTAATGCGTTTTTTCAGGAAAAATTTCTCGGTTATTATATGGGCCGTGGTTGTAGTATTTATTGGCGGATTTGTCATATTGAGCTCAATGAGCCGGACAGAAACACAGCGTAATATAGCATTCAAGGTAGGCAAACAGCAATACACTACTATAGCTTTCAGAGAGAGGCTGGATCAGACCAGAAGAATGCTTCTCAATGAGAACAGGGAATTCAACGAAGATGACCTGAAGAAGGATATTCTGAATTCATTTGTGAATGAGGCCGTGATGACTAAGTTCGGCGTTGACATGAAGATCGTCGTTTCCGGGGAAGATGTACAGAATTATATTCAGGCACAGCAAAGCTTTCAGGTGAACGGAAGTTTCTCCTATGACAGATACGAGGATTTGCTCCAAAGAAACGGAATAAGCATGTCCATGTACGAATCGCAGGTCAAACTCAGCCTTCTTGTTCAGCAATTGAGCGCCATGATCAACAATACCAATATGATCTCACCTCTTTATATGAACGAGGTGGGCAGGATGCCGAGTCTTGACTTTGAAGTAAAGTATGTAACCGTTCCCCTGAAAGAAATAACGGAAAAGATCAGTATAAGCGACGAGGGCATCAATAAATACTATTCCGAGAAGATGACGGATTTTTTTATCGAGCCCGAGGTGAAGATCGGATGGGCGGAGATGCCCATCGAGGTCAGCCAAGAGGACGAGGACAGCCTCATCTCACAGCTCGAAGGGATCAAAAAGCAAATAACAGGCAACACAATAACATTTGAGACAGCGGCGAAAGCATATTCTCAGGGGCCCTCGGCTTCAAAGGGAGGAGACCTGGGATGGTTTGATAATGATACCATGGTGGATGCCTTCAATAAGGTCGTGTTCAAATTAAAAAAGGGGCAGATCTCCAAGCCATTTCAAACGAAATTCGGATTCCATATAGTTCAGAAAATGGACGAGAAAGTGGAAAACGGAAAGATCATGATCCAGGCGCGGCACATACTCTTAAAATTGCAGGTATCGGACGAACAGAAGGATGTTGTATACAATCGGGCATTGACCGCATATTCCGAGATGTCCCAAGGTGCCAAGATCGGAGACCTTTTCAAGAGCGTCAACCGCACTGGACTTTTATCCAAGGAAACATTGCCTTTCAAGCAGATGGAAGAAGTATTCGAATTCGGAGAAGAGGACACAGCGGGCTATCCCTTCTTCTTGAGCGAGGATGAAGAGAGCGAGAAAAAGGGACGCTATGTGGTCTATCAGGTCATAGAAAAGAAAAAAGGATTTTATAAACCCGTTGCAGAGGTCAGGGATCAGATCAGACAGATACTCGAAAGAGAAAAAGTCCTTGAATACTCCAAGACCAATGCGGGAACATTGATGGAAGAAAAGCAGAATAGCATAGAAAGTGCGTTCTTCTCCGCTTCCGACGGCATCTTTACGGATATTTTCGGTAAACTCGAAGCGGAAGACAAAGATTACGCGAAATACTCTGAATTCACACAGGACACCAAGCTCCTGATCTCCAAGCTGATAAAGGGAGAATATACTTCCGCCATGCTCGGAGATGATATATTCCTTTTCCAGCTGGAAAAAATGGCATTGCCCATGATAGCGACTGATTTCAACCCTGACGCAAATATCTTTTTTGAAAGATTTTTCGTTCAGACAATGTTCGGAGAGTTCATCAGATATCTTAAAGAAAGATATCATGTAGAGATCTTCTACGACAGGATCGGAGTAAAAGAAGAAGACAAAGAAAAGAAGACGGGCGTCTGATGACCGACTGGAAAACCCAGACAGAACTTCTCGGCAGAAATACAGTTAAGATCATTCCTGAAGGCGGCCTTCTTGAAAAACTAAAGGCCGCAGACAAAGAAAGCAAACCATTGATTGTCAAGCTTGG
>JAIVYW010000210.1:0-3930 GCA_048635215.1 Candidatus Atribacteria bacterium | reverse complement strand
ATTTTTGCTATGATATCCTATGACTATGTTGATATGGTAGTTGCCCAGACATACCCGCAATGGGTAGTTGTTATTATAAAATTGCTAAAGTTCGTTTTGCCTAACAGTGAGTTCATGGATATCAAGCTCGCTGTAATGCAATTGAGCCATTTGAATATCTGGTATATCATATCCGTGCTTCTGTACATGGGCGGCTATATGTTCTTTTTGATATTATTCGCCGCATGGATCTTTGGAAAGAAGGAATTCTGATGAAGAAAAATACCCTTCTCACCATTGCGTTCATTCTCTTATTTATCATCTCTTTTTTTCTGGGATTCCACATTCGAAGCCGCTATAATGATACTATGACCGTTCCGGGGCATATCACACACGCTGACGAACACCATACACATGGTTCGGAGGGCCACCATGCGCATGGCTCCCATAATGGCGGCGATACTGAGGAAGACAAAGCATTGGTCCGGTCAGACCTGGACTTTATGCATATCAAGATACTTAACCATCCCTGGAACAATCCGGGAATAATTGAAGGAATGTTCTTTAAAGGAATACTTTATATACTAATGGGGGCTGTACTTTACATAAAGTTGTTCAAAAATGAATAGAAGATATCTGTACATCCTTATTATCGCGCTATTGTCCTATTGCCTTGGATTTACTTTGTTAAACATGATCTGTGCCAGACCCGGCACACTTGGGAGAGAGGACAGCATCGCCACAAGGGCGGAGCTCAGGGCAAGAGAGTTCTTTGCGGAATTTCTCTGGAACAGGATCGATATCTACCATCATATGTGGGAATTTAGCGGCAAAGCCGCAAATTCCGAAAAGAGCTCTCTCTTTCTTATGAAATATGCCGTTATGATCGACCCTCATTTCGTAAAGGCTTACAGTATGGGCGCATTCTTGCTTTACAGGCATTGGGGGAAGAAGGACCAGGGAAGAGATTTTCTCATGGAAGGGATACGGAACAACCCTCAAAGCTGGGAACTTTGGAAGGATATGACGCTTTACACCTTCTTTATCCTGGAAGATCCCGAAAAGACTGTCGCGACAGGCAGCAGGGCCATAAAGTATATAAAGCCGGAATTTCTTGAAGAACCGGAATTCATCACATTTGTGAGGGTTATGGCAAGCTCTTGTTTGGCTATTGAGCAATATAAGATAGCGTATGAATATTACAGAATATTAGCACAGGAGAAACTCTTAAATCCTGTTGATATAGAAAATATAAAAAAGATCGAGGAGGTACTCAATGCCCAATAAGAAAAAAAAGAAGGATAAGCTCTCCTTTGAGCTAAAAAATCTCTGGACAGTATATTCTCAGACCGAAGAAAAAACTCTTATGACATTCGCCGATGAATATAAGGCCTTTCTTAAACTTGTAAAGACCGAAAGGGAAGCCGTAGATTTTTTCCGCGAAAACGCAAAGAAGGCGGGATATAAATGCGCCGTTTCTACCGGGAAATCCGAGAAGAAACTCTACTATGTCAATAGGGACCATGCTATCGCTATCGTGAGAAAAGGGAAAGAACCGGTCTCAAAAGGCGTTCGGATAATCGGGGCGCATATCGATTCCCCCAGACTGGATCTCAAGCAGAAGCCGTTCTTTGAGGACTCTAATTTGAGTATGCTGAAAACCCATTATTATGGCGGGATCAAGAAGTATCAATGGCTCTCACGGCCATTAGCGATACACGGCATCGTAATAAAGGGCAATGGAGACAAAGTAAAGATCTCGGTTGGAGAAGATCCCGGTGATCCGGTTTTCGTGATACCTGACCTGCTGCCTCATCTCGCAAAGAAAGTGCAGTATTCCAAAGGCGTTTCGGAACTCGTCTCAGGAGAACAATTGAAGATATTGGCAGGACAGAAAGAGGTTAAAAGCGAAGAGGACAAGAAAAAACTTACTTCCTTCCTTTTGGAACTCCTTCATTCGAGATATGGGATCGTTCAAGAGGACTTCGTATCCGCAGACCTTGAGGTCGTACCTGCGGATGATCCGAGAGATGTCGGTTTTGACCGCTCAATGCTCGGTGGGTACGGACAGGATGACCGAGTATGCGCATATACCGCTTTCCGTGGAATGCTTGATTCACCGCAACCGAAGTATACCTCGATCGCGTTCCTGATCGACAAGGAAGAGATCGGCTCAGATGGAGCGACAGGCGCGCAATCCAATTGGCTGGCGGATATTGTCGCTGAACTCCTTCAAAAGGAAGGAAAAGTCTCCGACCATTATACTCTGTCCCGAACAATGCACCTTTCGGAGGCTATTTCCGCTGATGTCAATGCCGCGGTCAATCCCCTTTTCAAGGAGGTTCATGATGTTGAAAACGCCGCGATATCAGGCTACGGGATCGTTATAACGAAATTCACCGGCAGCGGAGGCAAATTCTCTTCAAATGAGGCGACTGCCGAATTCACAGCAAAGATAAGGAATATATTTAATAAAGCCAAGGTGCAATGGCAATTTGGCGAACTTGGAAAGGTCGATGAGGGCGGAGGCGGCACTATTGCCAAACACATTTCCAAATGGGGCATGGAAAATAATCACTGTTTATGATACTAAAGCGACCGATGGAAGTTGGACTTTGCATTGTAATTCAACAAATCTATTAAATGATGTAAAAATAGGGGTAGGTGGAAAGGAAACTGCCATAGCTTATTCCAATGAAACTCTAGAATTTAATGCAACTTTCTCAAAACCAATTACTGGAAATGTAAACCTCAGTGTATACAACAATTCTGTTAACGAGGAACTTATATTCTCGAAATTATCATCTGTGTCGGATTCTTCTTTCGTAACACTCAATAATTGGACAATTTCGGATAATCTAACTACATATGGTGATCATAGAGTCCAAGTTACATGGGAAAATGAAACAGATATTGCAATTTTCGATAGGAATATTACTATTGCAGGGGAAACAACTTATTCTATTCAAAATATTAATGAAACTGAAGTATTGAATACTGCAGATGCTTTTAATATAACAGTAGAGAAAGTATTAGCTAGGGATTGGAAAAACAATCCCGCCGGTAAAGGAGAAAGCCAGCATAAACAACTTGAGAGTGATACGATGCTGGCAAGTTAACAGTCTAAGAACTCCGTTCTCTATTTGTAGAAAGATCCGCTGTATAAGACCTGACGTAGTCTATATAAATACTCATATCGGAGTTACCTTCTCGAGAAATATTGTGGTAAATGCTTTATGTATGCTACTTATACCGATCCTATTAAGGGTAAGCAAATTTTGTACGATCATAATTATGCACAATTTTCTCGATATCGTAGACGTTCATTTCACCAACTATAAAAGCAAGAGCTATCTACTCCTGTTTGGTCGTCTATTGACTAAACTTGTATTAATGATATCGTCGGGTACAGGAGTTCTATCTAGAAAATATCAAGAGATAATTAGTAAACGGTATAAGACCACAAATGTAGGTTGCATACCCCACGGTGTATTTGAGCTTGTCGACAAAGTAATTAGGGGCAAACAAAGGACAAAAAGATTACTCGTTTTTGGTAAAATCAGCCTAAGCAAAGACTATCACCTTGTATTTGAAGCTTGGAAGCAACTTCATTCTGTTGGTTCCAAGCTGGAACTGGCTATTGCAGGAGCAGTACATCCAGCCGACCCCGAATTTCACTCTACAATACAGAAAATGGCTGAAAAGGCCAATGCACAGTTCATCGGGGCTGTACCTGAATCTCAACTTGTTGAGCTATTTACAGAGTCGACTCTCGTTATCCTACCTTATCGTACCACCACGGGTGTCAGCGGATGCCTTCATCTAGCGTGTGGTTATGGAATACCTCCAGTACTGCCATCTCTTCCCGAGTTAGTTTCAATTACAGAGGAAATGGGTGTTAAGGCATTTTATTATGAACCAGAAAATGTTGAAGACTTTGTCCATGTCGTT
>JAIVYW010000209.1:0-3931 GCA_048635215.1 Candidatus Atribacteria bacterium | reverse complement strand
CAAGCTCCTTTCCGTTGATGTCCCATATCTCCACTCTCCGAGGGAAGCGGTATGCGGGAACAGTGTAGGAAAAGGGTTCGTGCGTAGATTCGATCAGTAGATACTTGCTATCGGGAGAAATATCAAGATATATTATTATCCGGGGAGCGCCGATCTTCACATTCTTGCCATTGAGCTCCGCCTTGATAAGCTGAACCGTAGTATAAGCCTTAAATAACTTCACATCAGTTTCATTCTTCATAAGATCCTTATAGGTTATCTGTGCCGCCCCTTCACCGGTACTTTCCTTCACCATAGGAGAAATGGGCTCGCAAACACCCTTTAACATCTCAGGAATGTTCTGTTTATAAAAGATCGAAAGCGAATCGGTTGACCATCCATATGAATCCCCCCAATACACCGCATTGACATTATTGCCCACTGGTCTTGCCGTGCCGGTCTTTGAGTCCGCTATCCAGAGCTGAATTTCTTTCTCCTCGTAAACCAAAAACGCGATCCACATTGAATCAGGAGACCACTTAAAGGTCCTGCATCTGGCATTATCCGCTAATCCGCTTATTGGAATCGTATTTCCGGTTACAACATCCATCAGGCGAAGTCCGTCAAATGTCCAGGGCTTGCTCGGGCCGTAATTATCAGGATCCAGCCGTATGCCCGCTAATCCCAGTTGCTCTACATCAAGTGACCTTATAGAGGGATATTCCGGTCGGTCGATCAAAAGGATCTTTTCTCCCTTTTTATCAAAGATCAGATACGGGCTTTTTACGGAATTGATCAATTGCGAGATCTCTGAAGGCGGGTTCTTATACCCCTCTATCTTTCTCTCACCGCGCAAGATCACATTGTCAAGCGGACGGGTACAACCAAAAATGGCAATAAGTAGAACACGGGCAATTAACGGTACATATTTTCTCATATTAATTATCTCCATAGTGTACTGTTTCATAAATACGATGACAATGGCACTTCGCAGAGCACAAGAGCACAAGTGCACAAGTGACACGCTTCGCAGTGGATCCAGTGAACCAGCGGACCCAGTGGAACAAGGTGAAAGTCTGGGGAAATCCCATCCCTATTTTTCAACCTTGAACTTTTGAACATTTCAACTTTTTAACAATCTTCTTCACCTCGCGCCTTGAATACGACACAAAATTGTTTCAGCCATTGTTACCGTCTTTATAAAACTGTACACTTGTTTTATATTTTTTAATGATTTTTCTCTCTTTCGCAGAATTTAACCCCGCTAGTAATTTTATTCTTTTTTTTGAAGAAAGCGCCCACTTCAATGTATCGATTGCCGTAGTTTCCAAAGGTGTAAATTCCAAACCCGCAGCAAGTGCTTTTTCTATATTCACACTGTCATTTATGTAAGGTATCCACAGCGGCATTTCCACATACGGCCCAAGCTCTGCGTCCAAAAGGAATTTATCGGGGATCCAAGTGCCTGAATACTCGGCGGATACCGCATTTGCCGACTGTTCAATGAAATCCGCCATTGAAAGAGCTTCCGCCGGGCCGGTGGCATTGAAAGTGCCTGTGAGCCCTTTTTCAGCAGAAGATACTGTCCATGCGGCAAGGTCTCTGACATCAATGAATTGTATCTGTCTTGCGGGGTCGCCGGGGAGAAGCACTTCGCCGCCCCTATTCAGTCTTACGGGCCAATAAGTAAAGCGATTCGTCAGATCATCAGGCCCTATTATCAATCCGGGACGGATATTGAGGTAATTTGATGGAAAATAATTTATAACCTCTTTTTCACAAAGTGCTTTCAGTCCGCCGTAGGTTTCCGCATTAACTTCTTCGGTTCCAGCATCTGGTAAGGATATTGGATCAAATGTCTCATCTATCGCTTCCAGTGAAAGATCGGGATATACGGATACAGAAGAAAAATATACATAGAGGGATGCGCTATCTATGGCGGCGGCCGCTTGACGGATATGCCTTGGAAAATATCCGGATGTATCGATAACAACATCCCATTTTCTCCCCTCGATCGTTTTATAATTCCCTATTAGCCGATCACCCTTGAAACGCGGAATATTTTTAAATATACCCGGATTCGAAATCCCCCGATTAAAGAGTGTCACCTCATGGCCCCTTTCAAGAGCGGTCTGTACTATATGTTTACCCAAGAATACTGTTCCGCCCAATATCAAAATTTTCAAAGTGGCCTCCTGATCTTTCTAATTCTCATATCAGATTATACGGAAATATTTTGAAAGTATTTCCATAACTGAACTCTAAAGATGAGACAAAATACACATCCAATATTTCAGTTTAGCATAAGTTGTCTGTAAATAAAAGTGGACTTTTTCACGATTTTGATATACAATAACCTCTATGAACAAGAAGATAGCCGCTTTGTTGCTTCTCACATTACTCTTCTCCCCCGATCTCTTTTCCTGGGGACACCGTGTTCATCATGGAGCGACATGGAATGCGTGCAGAATCCTACTCCCACATTTCGGCAGTAATTTTGAGAATTACATGAAATATATCGCCGATAACGGTTCGCTGCCTGATAAGTGGAAATTCTACGATAGCAATGAATCGCCTAATCATTATTGTGATTATGATTTTTACGCAGAGAAGGATCTGATCGATCTCAATAATCCCTTTGAAAAGGTGTTTCGCTATTATGGATCTGATTTTATGAAAAAGAACGGGACGGTGATCTGGGCGATCGAGGAATATTATAAACTGCTCGTTGATGCCTTTGAAAATCAGGATTTCTCCTCAGCTCTGGTGTATATGGCTGCATTGAGCCACTATATTCAGGATATACATCAGCCATTTCACACGACAAAGAATTATGACGGCCAGCTCACCGGAAATAAGGGCATACACGCGCGATATGAAATCGATATGATCGATCTCTTTTGGGTACCTGAAGATATCAAGGGTATTTCGCTGGATAAAATACCGCATCCTGCCGAAATTAAGAAATTCATTATTAATATTATAGAGGAGTCATTGACATTCGTCCCCGAAATACTGATCTCAGACCGAGCCGCAAGAGAAGAAAGCGATGGCAGCTACGACCACGCGTACTTCGAGGCTTTGTGGGAGGACACCGGCGAAATGACCGCTCAAAGGATATCCAGATCACAGATAAAGACCTCAGCTCTATTGCTCTCCGCGTGGAAAGCGGCTGGATCACCTGCATTTCCCCAAAAAGTGCTTCTCTTGGAAGGACGGATGCAGGGATTGGAAAAACCGCAGTTTTTCAAAGAAGGCAGGATAAAACGGGGCGAGATCTCAGAAAAGAAGATCGTGTTTTCTGGCGCTCTTGCCGCCATTATCTTTATCGGCATCATTGCCGCGCTCAAGGGGCTTTGATTTACGCTGAGCTTGCTCAGCAAGTCTGAAGTGTGAGGTGTGAAGTGTAAAGTGAAGAGAACAAAACAATATCCACACCAGTAACCGTAAAGTAGTTATTTCGTTTAACCCATTAATTCTCCTGTTACAATCATATCACGCCGCACCTAAAGACAATGAACAATGGACAATTGACAATGGACAATTGTGAGATAAGATAGATACTATTTGTCATTCCCAACTCGATTGGGAATCCATCTTTTTGAGGTACGAGGTGAAAACGAAAACAATATCCACATCCGTAACCGGAAAATCGTTATTTCGCTTGTTACATTAGAACATTCCGTCAATAAAAATAGAACGCCGGAGCGAAGTAAGATATGGGACATGTCGTACGCCGCAGGCGTTCGTCTGTCCCGATGTAAAAGTTCCAAGCGGAGAGTTGAAAATTGTGAAGCAATTGTACACTTTTCGCCTCGTTAGAATCAAACGAAAACATTCTCTACACATCTTCGAATGCTATCCCTCTCTCTCCTTTCTCTGCTTCGTCTCTCACCGCCCTCGAGCACGGCGCAGCCGTGCGCCCAACCGAGAGTTCTGGAAGGAGTGAATA
>JAIVYW010000208.1:0-3931 GCA_048635215.1 Candidatus Atribacteria bacterium | reverse complement strand
GTGCGCTGGTAAGCGGTGAATTTGCGTAAAGCGATGGATCTGAAAGTGTCAAAATGTCAACCTGGCACCGTTGATTTTAATTATGGACTGGAACTCTGAAATTTGATATAATTCAATGCATGGAGGCTTATTTATGAGAAATTCCCGTATGACTGCCTATTTGATGGTGATATTTCTGCTCGCTTTTTCAGGATGTGCCGGCGTAGAATCTAAATCCGATGATGTTTCTGTTCCTCAGGGTTTTACATCAGATGCCGAATTTGGTAATTGGTCGACATACTATTATCAGGAACCTGAACCCGAGAGAATACCTTCTGCTCTGATGTATTTCTGTGAAACTCCTATGTTTGAATCATCAGATAGAGCCCTGCCGATGGCAGCGTTCTTTACCGCTTTATTTCTGAAAGATTCTGCTTTGATGCGAAAAACATATGACAATGTTTCATCCAGTGGTACTGAAAATGACAAGTTCATGCTTATCACAGTCCTTTCACTGACAAATACCAAAGAGAGCAGTGCGCTTTTGGAGAAGGCAAAGAGTTCTTGGAAGTCAAAGGAATTGAAGGAAATAATTACTAGGCAGTTAGAGAATTCTCACGACGGTATTTATAAAATTCCGGTTGATAATCCGACAATTCTTGATATGTTGTGGGCCTCATTCTTTGCGACAGGAGACGAGCTTCCCGTTCAGAGAATAATTTCTGCCCTTCAGCTTATGGAAGGCGGCGGAGCCGAGGGCATAATGGTCGGCGGGGCTGCTAACTGGTCATTAGGAGCCAACGCCCGGCAGCATCCCAGAGTATTGGAGATCTGCAAGGAAGAATTAAAAGAAGCTGAGGGAATTACCAAAGAGAAGTTGAAAGCGATAATTAACCAATAAATCAGAAGAAATACGACTATCGAAATATAACTGAAATGATTTCGAGCATGTATTTGATCGTGAATCCATCTTTCCTATTATCTCGTCATTATCGGGCTTGACCCGATAATCCAGGTATCTCCCTCTACACCTCGTACTTCGCACCTCGTACTTCGTACTTCTGCCTAACTTCTGGCCCCATTATTTTGAAATATTTCCAAATAGACGAATTGCCGTAACCGCCAAATAAAGCATAACTTACAAAGTAATTAGGGGTAAAATTATGCCAACTATGCCAACCACCGTCCCCATATCTGGTTGCGGGAATATCGGCCCGAAGGGGAAGGGAGAGAGGGGAGCGGAAATACGAGATGGGAAAGACAGGAGATGGGAAAGACAGGAGATGGGAAAGACAGGAGATGGGAAAGACAGGAGATGGGAAAGACAGGAGATGGGAAAGACAGGAGATGGGAAAGAGAGGAGATCGGAGAGAGGGGATCAGAAAATGGATACCAGAGATACTTCCAGAAAGATAATCCATCCGGATTCCCTGTCATTCTGAAGGAGCTTGCGACCGAAGAATCCAGTTTTATCTCACCCTGTTTTTTCCCACTTTATACTGTTCACTATCTTTTGTTCCACTGGGACACTGGGTCCACTGGGTAGCGTCACTATTCACTATTCACTTTTCATTTCAAACTCATTATATATTTATTTAAATATTTTTACAAACTCTGCACAGCACATTCGCTTTTAATACTCAAAGCCTCCCTCACCGTCTTTCTATTAGTTTAATAGGAAATTTTTCAATTGATGGGGAGTTGGAGAGATTATTCTGAGATTTTGCAACTTTCGCAATTGCCGTCACCAGTATCGTAATCGTATTTTTCTGGGTTAGGACAAGACATTATTTAATGATTCTTCGAGAGCATTTTTAAAATATAATCCGTTCCAATCAGCGGAGTTGTTCTCCATCTTTGAAATTACCCTTTTTCTCGATCTGCCCGTTTTCATAATACGCTATCTGTTTACCATCCAGTTTTCCATCTTTGAAATTACCCTTTACTTTTAGCTGGCCGTTTTCATAATACTGTATATGTTCACCATCCGGTTTTCCATCTTTTAAATTACCCTTTACTTTTACCTGGCGGTTTCCATAATACTCTATATGTTCACCATCCAGTTTTCCATCTTTGAAATTAACCTGTTTCTTTACTTGGCCGTTTTCATAATACGTTATCTGTTCACCATCCGGTTTTCCATTTTTGAAATTACCCTTTCCTTTTACCTTGCCGTTTTCATAATACTCTAGTGTTTCACCTTCCCGTTTTCCATCTTTGTAATTACTTTTTACATGTACTTGGCCGTTTTCATAATAAGCTATCCCTTCTCCATCCGGTTTTCCATCTTTGTAATTAGCTTTTAGCTCTACCTGGCCGTTTTCATAATACTGTATATGTTCACCATCCGGTTTTCCATCTTTTAAATTACCCTTTAGTTTTACCTGACCGTCTTTATAATACGCTATTAATTCACCATCTGGTTTTCCATTATTGTAATTACTCTTTTCCTTTACCTGACCGTTTTCACAATAACCCACCACTTCACCGTCCCGTTTTCCGTCTATGTAATTATGCTTTTCTTTTACCTGACCACTTTCATAATAACTTATGAATTCCCCATCAGGTTTTCCATCTATGTAATTAGCCTGTTTCTCTACTTGACCGTTTTCATAATTTGAAATGGCTTTTCCTGTATATGGCTTATTTTCCCCTTTTTCATACATCAAACCATTCCGTTCTTGTAACTTGTTAAAATTAATTGCTTTACTACTGCACCCGAAGAAGAAAAACAGAGATAAAATCAGTACCAAGCAAACTTTAACATACCTCAATCGAAACCTCCTGATAAGAATAGATTAACAAATCCGTTCTTAAATCTATTTTACCAAATTAAGAGATATTATCAAATGTTGTGGATGAGTTTTCAGGCACACAGGGACGGGAGTTGAATTTGCTCCATATTTAGCCTTCATATCTCGATATCCTCACAACTTCATTGTTCATTCTTCATTCTTCATTCTTCATTTTTCATTCTTCATCCTTCATTCTTCATCCTTCATCCTTCATTCTTCACTTCTCTATAAGCCTCTATTATTTTATAAACCAAATTTAGCATCCTCCGGATTATGTGGTATAACATATCATGTGAGGGTTGTTTAAAAATGGAGAAAGAAAAAATATATCTGGATCAAGTTTCTGATCCGAAACCATATCCAATTAAATATAAGAGGTATCTTTGCGTGGGTTTCACAGCGCTATTAATTACCTTGATTTTCGGGAGATCGATCGGGCTGACGGGATTTAAGGGAGCTGCATTCATTTTCATTGCAGTTATAGGTGAAAATTTTTTTCGACTTCATGACGCAAAAAAATCAGGGAATTCGGATTATCCGGTGGCAATGATGTTGAGCGTGATAGCGATCTTTATGATTGCAGCTGTCTTTCTCAGCACTATATTCTTTTCTAAAAAGGTGTATGCTCCAATGTGTTTTTTCGGTTCCTTTTTGATTTCCATACTACAATACTTTTCAGTATTCTTAGCCATACCGAGAAAGCTCAGAAAGATACGCCCAGATGTTAAGTTTATTCTAATATTTGTTGCGATTTGCTATCTCATTTGTATCGTCATTGGCCTCCGTGCTTTGATAATGGGTGAATTTGCGTAAAGCGATGGATCTGAAAGTGTCAAAATGTCAACCTGGCACCATTGAATATTTGATTCCCCAACGGGTCAAGGGATAGGGAGGGAGGGAGAGGGAAAGAAGAGAGAAAGAAGAGAGAAAGAAGAGAGAAAGAAGAGAGAAAGGAGAGAAAAGGATACGGGATGTATGCAGAGCAGAAATTGAGCGATCGGAGCGGAGGGGGAAAAAGAAATGAAGAATCCAAATCGATTTATAAAACAAATTTAGTGTAAGCCGGATTTTATGGTATAATGTCGTATGTGAGGGTTGTTTAAAAATGGAGAAAGAAAAAATATATCTGG
Source organism: Candidatus Atribacteria bacterium (assembly GCA_048635215.1). GTDB lineage: Bacteria > AUK180 > AUK180 > AUK180 > AUK180 > JAGLWT01. The sequence goes on along the minus strand of JAIVYW010000208.1, from coordinate 27 downwards.
ATCAAGTATCTGATTCGGAGCCACATA
>JAIVYW010000207.1:0-3875 GCA_048635215.1 Candidatus Atribacteria bacterium | reverse complement strand
GTATTGGCTCTCAGTGACATTTTTGAATATGCCGAAGAAGGTGAGCCGGTCGAGATAACCGTATCCCGCAATGGCGAACTTCTCAATATACAGGTCGATACAGTGAAAGAGAGTAAGATAACTCAAGCCGGGAAGATCAGGCCTTATTTTACATTTGATATTTCACCCAAGATAAAGATAGAGCGCCTCGGATTATTTGAAGGATTGGGAGCTTCTATTCAAGAGATCGGAATGGATTTTACTTTGATCTATGTTTCCCTCAGGAGCATAGTCAAAGACCCCGGGCAAGCTAAAAATCTTGGAGGCCCAGTGGCCATCGCATACATCATTTCCAAGAGCTTAAAGGCGGGATTCTCTCAGTACTTAAGATGGATCTCCCTGATCAGCGTGAACCTCTGCGTGGTCAACCTTCTCCCCCTGATAGTTACTGACGGCGGATTGATAATTATCTTTATATTCGAGGCTATCGGTAGAAGAAAGATGAATAAAAAGGAAAGGGAAGTATTCAGTTATATAGGGTGGGGCTTGATCCTTTTTCTCTTCGCCTTTATCCTTTTCAATGATATTACAAGATTCTTTTGATGAAGGTAAATGAAGTAAAAATAGGCGGCCTGATCCTGGGTTCCGGCCATCCGGTAAGGGTTCAGAGCATGACAAATACGCTGACCGCGGATCACGCGGCTACATCGGATCAGATAAAATCGCTGATCGGCGCAGGCGTCGAAATAATACGCCTTGCCGTTTCCGATATGGACTCGGTCGCTTCATTTTCTAAGATAAGATCACAATTTCCGAATATTCCTCTTGTCGCGGATGTTCATTTCGACCATCGCCTTGCACTTGAATCCATCAAGGCAGGTGTTGATAAGGTTCGGATCAATCCCGGCAATATCGGATCTGATAAAAAGGTCTCTGAAATCTGCGCCGCCGCGAAGGATAAGGGAATTCCGCTTCGGATCGGAGTGAACGGGGGCTCTCTTCCCAAAGACATCGAGGCAAAATTCGCCGGTGCCGGGGCGGATGCATTGCTGGCGGCCGCGGAAAGGGAATTGCTGGTTCTTGAGAAAAACTGTTTTGACGATATTGTGGTCTCAATGAAGTCATCCTCGATTCCGGTGACGGTAGAGGCCAACCGCCTTTTTAGAGCAAGGCACCCGTTCCCTCTTCATATCGGCATTACCGAGGCCGGTCTTCCGGGCGCCGGAACGGTTTCATCAGCGGTAGGGATCGGTATCCTGCTTTACGAAGGCATAGGTGAGACATTGAGGGTCTCGCTCACGGGCGACCCTGTGATCGAGGTGATAGCAGGTTGGCAGATCCTTTCGGCTTTGGAATTACGGTCCAAGGGTATTCGCTTCATCTCTTGTCCGACATGCGGAAGAACGGAGATACCGGTCGAGAAATTAGCGCTGGAAGCTCAGAGGCAATTAGGGAATCTCGATATGAAGATCTCAGTAGCGATAATGGGGTGCGTGGTAAACGGCCCTGGCGAGGCCCGTCATGCCGATATCGGAATTACCGGCAGCAGCACGGAATATGTGATCTTCAATGGCGACAATGTCCTTGATAAATTTTCAACTGATCTACCGGTCCCCGAAGTCATAAAGCGTCTGAAGAAGCATATCCTCGAGATGTGAAGCGGTGCTGAGCTTGCTCAGCAGGTAGGAAGTACGAGGTACGAGGTGAGTATGCTTCGCAGTACCGAAGCGTTCCAAGTTCAAAGGTTCAAAAGTTCAAGGTTCTGCTTCGCTGTTTCGTCAACTCCTTGTCTATAAGAGCTGCTTCAGGATTTCTTTAGCGATTTGATTATCTTTTCTAATTCATCCAATTTAAATGGTTTCTGAAGAAAATAATCCGGTTTATTATCGTTTCTATCTAATTTGCCGATTTCTTCCAGATATCCGGTCATCGCTATAATTGGAAGATCTGGGAATTTCTCGCGGCATAGTTTTATCAACAGATGTCCCGAAAGCTCGGGCATTAAAAGATCGGTTATCATAAGGTCAAAGTCGTCCTTTTCCAGTTTTCTTAATGCGGCCTGTCCATCATGTGCGCATTCCACATCATACTTATTGATTTGCAGGAGTTTTTCCAAACTGTCCCGCATCAGTTCGTCATCTTCAACTAATAGAATTTTCATTTGAATCTCCCCTTAAAAAAAATATTTGAATTTCTGTACCTTTTCCCTCTGTTGAAGTGATAACCATTTCTCCCCCATTTCTCTTTAAGAGATATTCACAAATTGTAAGTCCAAGTCCTCTTCCGTCGTTCTTCCCCTTTGTCGTAAAAAAGGGCATGGTTACCAGGGGTAAGTTATTTGAAGATATGCCGCTACCTTGATCGGATATGACCACAGCGCAAAAAACATCAGAATATATCTCGGGTGTGATGAGAATTTTCCCTTTCCCTTCATATGCTTCGCAACTGTTGAATAGAATAGAGAAAAGGATTTCATGAAATTCAAGCCTATTTGTAAAGATCCCGCAATCTTCTGTTGTAGCAATTTCGATATCAATATCCGGAAAACGGTATTTTCGGATCTGTTCAAAGAAGATAAGACAACTGTTAAGCTCGTCTCCTATCTGTAAGATCTCTTTGCTGGCGCTTGATCGCCCAAATGCTGAGATACGCTTCACGATATCACTTGCGCGAAAAACGGATAACAGCATGTTCCGGAGTATCTCGGTCTTCTCATAGTCTTCCTCCACCAATTGAAGGTATTGAATATAAGATGCCAGGATCCCGAGAGGGTTATTGATCTCATGTCCAAGTCCGCGCACCATCATTCCCAGGAAAGTAAATGATTGTTTCGTTTCGCCGTCTTTAAAGAGTTTTTCGCTCAAAGACCGTGTGAAAAAGTTTTTTGCGGATGCCAACATCTCAAATATCTGCTTTACTTTTTGATTATTTGCTGCCGTTAATTTCCCCTCTTCAAATGATAGGCAAAGTCTATTGCCGTCTTTAGAGCGGTATAATCCGGGAAGCAGTTTTGAAGAAGATTCAGGGTCGTGTCTTGAAAAAACAATAGCATCGCCTACGAAATCTGAGATGAAATCAGTGAAGTCCTTGACCCTCTTTTCCAAAGAAACATAGTCTCTTTGAGATCTACTTATCGGCACCCAATTATTCATACGGTATTATAACACATTGAAAGAATTCTGCAATAGTAGGGGCGAACCGATGTGTTCGCCCTTATATTCGAACCATTGTTTAAATTATTTCCCTTATGTGAATTCAAGGTAACATGTAAAGATACAAATCAAAATTGTGATCATGTAAAAGGGAAATAATTTAGCAGGAATAGGCGCATATGCCGAGATTGGCACGAACCGAGCATATATTAAGGTGTTCTTTTACAAATCACAAAAATCAACACAGGAGGATCTTATGAAAAAAGGATTTGTGCTTTTGCTTGCTTTGGTTGTTTCACTTGCTGTCTTTGCTGCCGGAACCGGTTATGAAGGGGATTATAACAGCTATGATGGAGATTACACGGGTTACTATTATGGAGATCAGAACGGGTCATCAAACAATAATTCTGTTTCCAGAAATACAAGCGTATTCAATTACCTGAATGTGTCATCTGTAAGTTACGACCTCACTATGGAAGTAATTCTGAGCGTTGCAATACCTTCAGGTACTGCTAGAATAGTTATTTATAGAAGGTATGATTGGATTTCTTCAGAAACTACTGCCTGGGAAGCATTTAATAAGGGCATCCTTGCAAGAGACCTGGTGCCCAATACATCACTATCTGGGGGTAATCAACAATCTGCTATCATAGAATACCTCGCTGAATACGGAGACGCGGTAGAATATAGGGCGGCTTTCTATAATTTCAGAGGCAAGTTGCTGTGTATCTCAAATATCGAGAG
>JAIVYW010000206.1:0-3972 GCA_048635215.1 Candidatus Atribacteria bacterium | reverse complement strand
ATCCCCTTGACGTAAGAGATCGTTTCTTGATCTTAAGAGCAGAGGCGATCTTTTTTTGAGTAAAGGCCTCAACGCCTTTTATATCGATCTCTGAGATGAAGAATTTATCCCCTTCCTCTATCTCATAGGTAACGGATTTGGTAAAATCGCCGGCATCGGTGACTTCCTTGTTTATCTTCACATTGAAATAACCCTTTTTCATATAATACTTCTTGAGCTTCTTCAGGGCCTCAAGAAATAAATATTCATCGTAATACGGGGGAAATTCTTTGCTTTCACCGGTCAATTCGCATTTATCCAATAAGCGCTTGCCCGAAAATTCTTCATTTCCCGTAAAATGGATCTCCTTCAAATGGGATTTGTCGGTAAATCTGAATTCGACGATTATACCGATCTCTCCCTTGGAAAGGTCAACGGCTATATTATCATAATATCCGAAACCCCAGATCTCAGTGATATCCTCATTGAGGGACTTTATAGAGAAGGTTGTCCCCTTTTCGATCCTCAGGATCAGGCGCAGATCATCATCCTTACTGCCCAGGTCCTTGTCGTGAACGATTTTGACATCTTCGATATACTTCCCTTCATAGTCGTTATAGTTCACACCAAAGGTGGGGATCACAAGCCCAATGATAAGAAATAACAATGCTAAATGTTTCATTTATTCAATCCTTCCTTATATATTTTTATATATTCATTTGCTGAGGCCGCCCAGGAATGATCGGAATTAAAGGCATTTTTCCTTGCCCTGATAAAATCCTTTCCCCTGAATAACTCCACAGCGCTTTTAATAGTTTCCAGTAATTGTTCCGAAGAAACGGACTCAAAAACCAAGCCGTTACCGCCTTTGCGGTCCTTTCTTATATCAAATACAGTATCCTTCAGGCCGCCCGTCGCTCTTGCTATGGGCAAAGCGCCGTATCTCATGGCGATCATCTGCCCGAGGCCGCAGGGCTCGAATACAGACGGCATGAGGAAATAATCGGCGGCAGCATATAAGCGATGCGCCAGGGGGTTGTTGAATTCTTTGGAGAACTTAAAATGGCCCTTGTATTTCGTGGCAAGGCCCTCCATCGCTTTTTCATACTTGACATCGCCGCTGCCCAGAATAAAGAGACTTATATCCATTTTAAGAAGATCCTCCATCACCTCTAAAAGCAACTCTACGCCCTTTTGATGTGTTAATCTGGAGACCATTACAAATAATGGAGCAGCCGGGGATGTAAAATCCATTTCCTTCACAAAGTGTGCCTTGAAGCGTTCCTTTCCCTTCGAATCACCCTTCTTGAACCTGTATTTCCCAAGATAATCGTCTGTTGCAGGATCCCATTCCTTATGATCAATGCCGTTCAGAATACCGGAGAGTTTATCCGACCATTCCAGGAGCAGACCGGCAAAACCGCATCCGTACTCTTCCTTCTGTATCTCCTCACAGTAATTGGGAGAGACCGTATTAACGGCATCCGAATAAATAACAGCTCCCTTTAAGAGATTGACCTCTCCCCAGGATTCAAGTTTATCCAGATGGATATAAGAATCATCTAAACCGCAATTCGTGAATTCTTCCATGGGGAAACTACCCTGAAATGCGAGATTATGTATCGTATGTAAGAGAAAAGGCCTTTTGCTTTTCTCTGAGGAATAAAGGTCAGATGTCAGGTAAACAGGGATCAAAGCCGTCTGCCAATCATGTGTATGGACGATCTCAAAGTCCCCCGTCTCGGTAATATAGCGTGAAACCGCTCTTGAAAACAATGCGAATCTTTTAAAATTATCCGAGTATCCAGTGATCTCCGGAACTCCATTCTTAGAGGTCGAGGTGATATAGAGATTATCCCTGTTGAAAAGCGCATCGTTCTCAATAAAAATAACTTTTACATTTTCCCATTCGAGATACAGCAGGCGGAGTTCATGATCCACACCGTCCCAATCAAAATGATAAGAAGTAAGAGTTTGCAGCGGAAGGGAGATATTTCCCTCACTCAAGGCCTTCTCAACGATATCTCTGTAATAAGGCATTGCGATATATACATCCATTCCCTGATCGGACAATGCCTGCGGCAAGGTGCCTGAAACATCGGCAAGTCCGCCCGTCTTCGCGAATGGAGTAACTTCAGAGGCTACTGAGATCAATTTCACCTATTGAGCCTCCTTTTTAATACTTCGGCGGCTTCTTCAGGCGGGACCGGATTGATATAAAAACCGGTGCCCCACTCGAATCCGGCTATGCGCTTCATCTTGGGAATGATCTCGAAATGCCAGTGATAATAATTGTCACAATTGCCGTTGATCGGAGAACTGTGAAGAATGACATTATAAGGGGGATTGCCCAGAACATCGTCAAGGGCGCGCAGTATAGAGAGTAATATCTCTGCCTGTGACCTCAGCATCTCATCGCCCGAATTCTCCCATGTGCTGAAATGCTTTTTTGGTAAAACCCACATCTCAAAGGGGAATCGTGCCGCGAAAGGTGATATAACGCACATATTGTCATTCTCTATTACTACTCTTTCCTTGAAAAAACGATTGTCAAGCTCAAGCATATCGCAGAAAACGCATCGCTTTTTATAGGAATAATAGAATTCAGCTCCATCCAGCTCTTCCTGCACTCTTTTCGGGATTATCGGAGTCGCAATTATCTGTGAATGAGAGTGTTCGATCGACGCGCCGGCGGAATGGCCTTCATTCTTAAAAAGAAGAACATGGCGAAAGCGCTCATCCTTCTTCAACTCAATGAATCTGGATCTGAAAACCTTCAATACTTCGGTGAATTGCTCAACGGTAAGAGAGGTAACGGATGCGAGATGGTCAGGCGTCTCAATAATTACTTCATGAGCGCCGATTCCGGACATCTTATCAAAAAGGCCCACACCTTCTCTTTTTATTTCACCTTCTGAAGATAAAGCGGGGTACTTATTCGGTATGACACGGATCTGCCATTTACCGTCCTTCTCCACTGAAAGTATTTCAGGAGGAGTGGAGGATTCATTTCCGGGACAAAATGGACATGAAGGGTTCGCTTTTCTTTCTATGCTTTCCTTCTTCTCCGCCACATAACCTTTGTCATTCCCGACAATAACCCATCTTCCTATGACCAGGTCCTTTCTTATCTCTGAATTAAGGTCATTTCCATTATTCCGCATTCGTTATTCCTCTAATACGCACAAAGTGCTCGTAATTTAACATAGTATTGGTTATTTTATCATTTTCCCTTCTGATATGCAACAAAAACTGGTTTTTTCCCTTTAATATCGGGGCAATAATATCACCGGGGTCATTGACCGCCGAAATGACATTCTCAGGGACGCTGTATGTCGCGAAGGAAAATATACAGGCGTCGAAAGAAGGTATGTCATCTCTCTTCAGCAAATTGCCGCAGTGACACTCGATATTTTTATACTTCTTCAGGCGTTGCGAGGACCATTCACAAAGTTCCTTATCCACTTCCCAGGTGACCACTTTCCCGAACAATTCAGATAATATGGCGGATTGATACCCGCTTCCGGTGCCGAGTTCCATGATCACTTTATCCTTGGAAGGTTTGATAATTGTCAAGAACCTTCCGATCGTAGACGGCTTTGTGGAGGTCTGGCCGTTCATCACAGGCAAGGCCCTGTTGACAAAGGCGACCTTTGAATATTCTTCAGGAAGAAATAGCCGGCGGTCAATTTTTCTGAATGCCTGAAGTATTTCTTTATTGTATATGGAAAATTCCCCGATAAGGGTGTTTATGAGATTATCTACCCTCATCCGAATCGGCCTCGGTCCAATCGGTGGAAAGTAAGGTTACGGAAATATATCCTTCATTAAGGGCATAATAATCAGTGCCTTCACGAAGGTCCGGAATATTTTCCGCGGGTTTCAATATCGCTCTGGCAGTATCGTCTTCCCATTTGCTGATCTCAAAATGGTCCATATATGTCCTGGAACCCAATCTTGTTCCTTTGATCCCTTTTATGGGCTTTCTCGGGT
>JAIVYW010000205.1:0-3981 GCA_048635215.1 Candidatus Atribacteria bacterium | reverse complement strand
CACAAAGGGTACGCTACGCTCATTGTTCCTCGGAATTGGCTCAAATCTAAACATTCCATTGTTAACATATTTATGAATTAGAACACTTGCTCCTTCCGGAACTCTCGGTTGGGCGCACGGCTGCGCCGTGCTCGAGGGTGGTGAGAGACGAAGCAGAGAAAATACCATCAGCCATTACTCCTGTATTTATGGATCAGAACACCAACATTGCGAAGAGTGTACAATTGCTTCACAATTTTCAACTCTCCGCTTGGTACCTTTATCCGAGACAGTCGTGCCAATAAATTGTCGACGGCATGTCCCTTTTTTCCTATGTTACGGGTGTGCTTATTTTCCACTTCGTACATCGTACATCCAACCTCGTACCAAGACTGCGCAGCAGTCTTTTGGGTTGGGCGCACGGCTGCGCCGTGCTCGAGGGTGGTGAGATGCAGAGAAAATAGAATAAAAAATAGAAACAAGTGAATAGAAGGAGAAGAAAAGACGAACTATTTTGAAAAGGAACTGAATTTGTCGATATAGCCCTTCATTATCATTTCGGTTGAGTTGATAATGTCTCTGAGCGACGAAAAGCCGATCCAATCGTTCCCGATCTGATCCTCTATCATTTTCTTTGTCTGCTCCACCATGCTTCTTGACGATGATGTGACAGGAAATATCTTCCCTATCGCCTTTCGGATAAAAACACTATTGATCGTATTGCTGAGCTTGCCGAAAAATGTGTATCTCCACCCGTCTATGCTGCTCAAAGAGAAGGCGGACTGGACACCGCGGCCGCGGCCGTCCTCATTGATCAAAATAGAGGGCGCCAATCGGCTGAGAAAGTGTATATGGGCATGTACTCGATAGCCTACATGCAGGTCACAATCGTAGTAGAAGGTGATACGGTCAAGATCATAAGATGTATCATGGATGCTTATTCTATCCGGAGACAGGGCTTGTAATTTTTCCGCAAGCGCACGGGCGGTATCGGCTTCCGCTTCGGTTGTGAACTCATCGGCCGAAAACCCCCGATGAAAGGAAATATGAAACTGCGCATTGGGAAAAATTCGGCTCAATTGTAAAAGCAGCTCCGCGCTTTGCTCGTGATACACGGATAATTGCGGGGGTGTAAATGCGATCGAGTTTATCTCGGCAGGCGACCGGAAGCTGTCGGGCATACCTTCGGGGCGATACCATGCCGGACAGCCGGTCATTAATGCCGGAAAGCCGTTTTTTTCTAAAACTGCTGCGCTTAGAGGGTCGCGGCAGCTCAAAGGACCGACACACTCTTTCATTTTATTCAGCAATCTCAAGGAATCGCCGCTGAATCTATATCCCTTAAGATCAAGCATGTCGCCGGGAAAACTCTTCCAGCCCAGACCAAGAGGAATGATGGGGACTTTGATCTTATCCAGGTCGGCAAAGAGCTTATAGATACCGGGATACATCTCGCGCCGATACCCGGGGCCGCCCAATATTATTATACCCTTGGAAGAATTGATCATTTCAAGCTGAGAAACGGAAAACTCCTTCCAATGAGGAAGTACCTTGAATTCTTCGTCCGGTTTATGGTTTTTTAATAGTTTCAGTGACCTGTCCGTGATGAGGAAATCACCCAAATTCTTCTTTGCTCCGGTAAGACAAATATACATTAATCCCCTAACATATCGAAATTTATTGTCGTATCGTCCGGAATATCCCGGAGTGCGGTCTTGCCCAATGCTTCATCCGCTCTATAGGGCGGGATGCCAGTACCGGGTCTTTTAAAGGTGATATTGTCGATAGTGAGTTTTTCTCCTTTTTTGATCATGCCGTTTGAGACCAGTGATCTGCGGGCAAAGGATCTGGAGTTTTCCTCCCCCGGGAGACAGGTTTTCTCCTTAGATCCGGCAAGTTTGATAAATCGTGAGGCCTTATTCAGAAATTTCTTTGCGTCCTTTGTATCCATGGCATGGTAGTGGTCATTGCCGGAAAGTGTTTTATTCAGCGTAAAATGCTTTTCAATGACGCGGGCGCCCAGTACGAAAGCGGAAAATAAATTGTCCATTTCAGAATCGGGAACCGTATGGTCCGAATAACCCAGTACAAGATCGGGGAAATGCTCTTTTAGGTCTCTGATCATAAGAAGATTCGCGTCCTCATCGGGAGTCGGATACTCCAGAATACAATGCATGACACCTACCATCTCATTGCCGGTAGAAAAAACCGCGTCAACGGCGCGCTTGATCTCCTTGATATCGGCTGCGCCCGTAGAGATAAGCATTGGCTTCTTCTTCTTTGCCATATACTTGATGAATGGTATGTTATTTATATCTGAAGAGGAGACCTTGTAAATATCCATAAGGCCCTCTAAATAGTCAGCAGCTTCCTCATCAAAGGGAGTTGACATGAAATCTATGCCCTTCTTCTTGGAATACTGAGACAGTTCTTCGTATTGTTCGGCGCCGAAATGGTCGAATTTTTCAAAGAGTTCCCGCTGGGACCCGATACTTTCCTTGCTGGTGTCCCAATAGGAAGGGGCGGAGGCGGTAACCAGTTTATCGCCCTTATAACTTTGAAATTTGACGCATTGTATTCCGGCGGCAGCAGCTTCGTCTATCATGAGCTTGGCGGCGGCAAGCGGGCTTATGTCCTTTTCTTTTGCGATATCATAATAATTCACGCCGATCTCAGCTATCAGATACACATCCCCGAAACATTTTAATTCTTCGAATCTCATTTTTTTCTCTCATATGAAAGGATAAGGCTGACCACCCGGGATGCGCCGGAGCCGAGATCATGCACGCAGAGGCGGTCGTACATCTTTTTTCTAAATGATGTTGAGCTTACTATCTTCTTCAATGCCCTTTCCAGCCGGGCCGGTGAAACAAGATCTCCCCTGCCTAAAAAATATATCCCGTTTTTCAAAGAAGCAAAACGGTGGCGCATCTCGCGCGGGTTCTGTGCCATTACAAGCGTCGGTACGGCAAGGGATGAGAATTCATAAACGGTACGGCCGGCTGAAGTTATACCGAGATCTGCTTTTCCCATGAATTCTCCCATATTCTTCACATCCCTGTAGATATTTACTTTGCTCTTGTTTGCATATGTTTTTTCAAGTTCTTTGCTGCCCTTGAACCCCAGTCCGAGAACAACATTGATTTCTGCATGAATATTCAAACGGCAAAGCGCATCTAGCGTCTTGGATGTAAGACCCGCCTCATCGACACCGCCGAAAGTTACGAGAATATTGTCTATCTTCTTTGCGAAAGGCCTTCTTGGGATTATTCTGAGATCATTCCTAAGGCAGTAATATTTCCTTCCCGAAAAATGATTTCCTGCGGGATGAGGGGTTTCATACAGGGCATTTATCACCAGATCCGCCGCTTTCGAGCCGGGGCCCATATCCTCAAAGCTTACGGTTAATTTCGAATGGCTCTTTAATAGTTTCATTTCTTTCAAATTCGTATCGAGCGTATCGTTGATTATTATATCGGGCGAAAAATCCTCCAGAATGCACCCGAGGCCCTGAGAATTTTCAAATATTTCCAAGGGATAATTGCTTGATCTTAATTTCTCGATACCCTCTTTATGACTTCTTGGAATGGTGAAAAGGACATTGTGATCGACCAGTTCATCCGCCAGGATCAGTCCCCTGTAAATATGGCCGAGGCCGGTGCTTCTTTTGCCGATCAGATTGATCAGTATTTGTTTTTTACCGAGAATATGCGCCGCAGAAGCCCAATCGGTTTGGTTGTCAATATCAATGCTCTCCTCGCGGGACAGCGGGAAGACAGCTATATTTTTTCCGAAACGGGAACCACTCGTAAGAACAGCTCTACCGCAGATCACAAAGCCGCCTGTCTCTTTGAATCTTGGCGGAAGCTGCTGTCGATTTACTCGTTTTTCATAAAGTGGGATGTACTTACCTTTGCTGATGCCCCATGCAAGATGCGTATCGGGGGCAGCGGAAAGTAAGCTATCGTGTCCTTCTTTTGAGAATATTTCCATGGCCTTGGC
>JAIVYW010000204.1:0-3919 GCA_048635215.1 Candidatus Atribacteria bacterium | reverse complement strand
TGGGAGATAAACGATTTACTTGAATTGGAGACCAGCATAGTCTTTCTGAAAGTCAATACCGCATACGATAAAGAACTTCTCTTCAAAGAGATGTGGCTTTTCACAAGCGTCATCACAAATCTCAAATTCAACCTCCCATACAACTTCAAAGCGGGCGCCGGACTGGGACTGCATTATACAAACTTCTGTCACTACAACCTTGACGAGACATATGCGGAATGGAATCCAGGAGTTAATTTATCTTTGGAATATCATATCCCGTGGAATAATCCTTGGCCTATTTTCTGTCTTAGCAAGATCGAATTCATGTATTTCCTTATCCCATTGAATCTTACCGATACATCATTCAATGATCATTATTATTCCAATATCTTAGCGCTCTCAATTCATTTCAATATCTTTGGAGGGAAGAAATGAAGAATTATCTGAAATATATCTTTATTGTTCTGATTTTAATTATACTTGGATCCTGTACGACAAGAGACCTTGATGTGGGATACGGCAATACCTGCTTTAACAAGAACAATGAGATAGTTTATTTGAAATATCACATGTATTTTCATTGGAATTATACATTACTTCTATCAGCAGAAGTATATGAAACCCATAAATATATTTCCTATATGAATATTTCAGGGGATGAGTACATTGAAGAAATAATCCCCGGGCAGATCCCTCCAGATAGAATTTCCGAAGGTAACGGAAGATTATGCATTCAGACAATAGGCTATGACGCATACACATATATTGACGGGGAATTTAAAGAAATTCTTATCGAGGATAGAGTTATTCATGCTGTGGTCTCCTTTGATGGAAAGAAAATTATGTATACTGAATCTAACGCAGATATCCTTACAATATCAGATATTAACGGCTCTAACAAAATTGAACATGTAGAAGGTTTTGCAAAATATTGGCACCCTGACAACCGTCATGTCGTATATTCGATATGGGGTAACTATTATCTTTTAGATACTACCACATCCAACACTCAAACTATTCCTTATGCATATAAATGGTCTCATGACGAGCAAAGAATTGCCTATTATGATGAAACAGATCATCTTGTACTAATGAACGAGGACGAGACCGGTAAAGTAGTTACAGACTGGATTGATAAAGACCATAGAGTAGTTTGGTCATACGACGGAGAATATCTGTTGTCTGATTTTCATCTACTTGATAAGAATGGAAATCTAATAAGAACATTAAGAGAAAGGAAGTGATATATGAAAAAGCTAAAAGTATTGATTATTTGGGTAGTTTTTGTTGGTTTTATCGTAAACTTAAACGGAGGCAGTATAATTCCACCCCCTCCATTTAAGTCTGTAAATCAAACGGCAATTCTATTAATCCATGGCTGGGGCGGACAAGGAGCTTGGGATGAGAGAAATCGTGGTGAAGATGAAGATCCCCCCTGGGGTGATCTTCCCGATTATTTGGAAGAATATCTTCAAGGAGATTTTTGGACAGATGATAGCAAGGGAGACGCCAACAGATTGTTCGTATATGTTGACGGTTTTGGTGAGGATGAGCATGACATGGCAAGATTTACAACCTATGTGGACGGCGGCGTTCTGATAGGGAACGATCCAGATAAATGGATAAACAGGGTTAGGGACGAATGGAATGAAAAATATAAAGATAATGTATCACCCTTGATTACTACACCATACCCCGAGAATATAATTCTGATCACACATTCAGCTGGCGGATTGGTTGCAAGGTCTTACCTTACCGATGAGAATAATTGGAGATGGGATGAAGAGAAGGGAAAACGAATCTTAGATGTGAGTCAGATAATCACAGCCCAAGCCCCTCATACGGGATCTGATTATTCTCCGACGCAATCCCTTAACAATTTCTATGCCTTAGGAGGTTCCATAATGGTTGCCGGTGCCATTATAATAGCATCTGGCAATGTTCTTGGTGGTATAGTGACCTGTTGTGTAGGTGGGGTAATAATCTTAGGTGGGGTTGCTATTAGTGTTTATTCGGCATATTTTAGTGATAATTTTGAGGATTTCTCATATTATTCCACAGATTTAGTCAGTTTAAATAATAAGGAACTGACTGAAAAGATGGAGAAAGTGAAATGGGGAAATATATATGTTGATGATGTTATGTGTACATTAAGCACCGCATATCGTCCTCCTTCAGGAAAATTCTCTGATAAATTTCATGAATTTGTTGAAACGATGATAGGTCATTATTCACCACTCGGATACGGAGATGGGTTTATCCCTGCCTCTAGTCAAAAAGCTATTACATGGACAGGGAAACTTAACTACTTGAGAAAGGGAGAAAATGTTAGGATTGGTACTAATTTCTTGTATGCGTTTGCTCATTTCAGAAAACATATATTCAATGACTTTAGAGGTTGGGGAGATTTCTTAGACGACGAAGTATGTCAAAGCATAAGCAAAGGCACTATGCAGAGTTCTGATTTTGTGATGATGCCTGCCGGACAATCCGCTCAGCCCGGTCTTCTGATGGAGATGCCCGATGCTGCTACGGCTACCTCCAGATCGGAGACGCGAGCCGGTGATGATGAGCCGGAATACAGAGAGCTTGACTGCATTAATCTTCAAGGAGACGATCTTTCTGATACTGAAACGACGATCGTAGGGAAGATACTCGATTTCCTGCCGCATAAACTTCAGTACTGCAAGGTATCGTTTAATTTCGGTGAATGGGAAGATATTAAAATAATCTTAAATAATGATGATTTTGCAGATCCCGATTTTCTGGCAGATAAAAAATATATCAGGGATATGTACGGGAACTATAAAATCAGAATACGCGAACATGTTCTCGAAGGTCAGAATATATTTATCATTGAGACAAAGAACGATTACGGCATTGTGGACCGCAGGGTGGTGAGGATAACAAACAATCCTATGAAGCTTTACGCTATCCCAAATTCGCCGATGCCGAGAACCAGTATCAATCCGACTATTGACGGTGTGATTATTTCGATCAGTTCGGATAGAACGGAATATAGCGGTGATCCAGAGGTGGGGATAGATTATAACTTATTGATTCCTTATTTCTGTTGCTATCTGCTTTGAATACATTTTTGGATAATGCTATAATACAACAGTTAATTAAATTCAGGAGATGGGATATTATGAAATCAAAATTCAAGGTCATTTTGTTGCTAATTTTTATGGTCTGTACGGCCGGTACAATTTTTTCTGCGGGCGATGTTGACGGAATATTTGATGCAATGGAAAGGAATGTTGTCAAAATGTCGGATATGACAGCAAATATCAATCAAACGATTTTTATGATGGGGCAGAATATTATCAGTTCCGGCAAGATGTCCATGAAGAAACCGCATCTGATGAAGATGGATATGATTTCTCCGCAGAAGCAAGTGATCGTAATGAACGGTGAAGAAAAGATGATGTACATCAAGATGGAAACCGGCCAGATAATGAAACAAAAGATGCCCGACAGCGGCGCTGCGAATAATATCAACTTCAATTTTGACCGAGAATCTCTTGGAAAGGGCTACACATTAAATGTTATTGAAGAATCAAAAGGTATTGCCGTCGTAGAATTTGTCCCGAAAAGCGAAGGCAACACAATGAAATTTACCCTGACAATCGATACCGAAAAGGGAGTGATCATGAAAAATGTTGTGAAGGACGAGAAAAACGGGATAGATATGGTCATTGAATTTTCCGATTATGAAAAGATTGCCGGCAAATACTGGATGGCGAAGACGATTACAACAACATCGAAGATGGGCGGGAACAATATGAAGACCATAATGAAATACTCAAATATCAAGATAAACCAGAACCTGAAAGATGAGGAGTTTGAAATCTAACGATTTCGTTGAAAGGTTAAAAGGTTGAAAGGTTAAAGGTTGATAAATAGATAGCCTGGTTGTAGGATGATAGGGTGATAG
>JAIVYW010000203.1:0-3999 GCA_048635215.1 Candidatus Atribacteria bacterium | reverse complement strand
CAAGATTGGATGAAATGGGAATACCGATAGTTAAACCGGTCGGCGGACATGCGGTATTTATTGACGGGATCAAGACGATGCCGCATATCAAAAGAGAACAGTTCCCAGCCCAGACATTGGGCATTGCGTTATATATTGAGGGAGGAATACGCGGAGTTGAGGTCGGATCGCTGCTTGCGGGCAGGGACCCCGATACCGGCAAGAACATCTTTCCGGTCATGGACAATCTCCGCCTCGCCATACCGAGAAGGGTTTATACGAAAGAGCATATGGATCTTGTTATTGACGGTATGAAGAATGTTCTGGACAGAAAGCAAAAGTACAAGGGGGTAAAGATAGTGAAAGAAGCCCCCGTCCTGAGACATTATACGATTGAGCTGAAAATGCTCTGAAGAGGAATGTAAATGCAGAAAGATACGCGGGTATTCCAAGTTGGCGAACTCATCAGGGAAGTTAACCACTTTTTTAAGACAAATTACGAGCGTGTCTATGTGGAGGGTGAGATATCCGAGATCAGGCGTTCAAAGGAAGGCCATGTTTACATTTCGATAAAGGATGAATCGCGGAATCTTCTCAGAGCCGTTGCGTTCAAGTGGATCGGCGAGGGATCAACTGAGATCAATGAGCTCAAGGAAGGCGCTCGCGTGATCTTATTCGGCAGTTTGAATATATACTCTTATTCCTCAAGTTTTCAGCTTGTCGTTAAAAAGGTCATTCCTCTCGAAGGCAGCGGTAAATGGAAGCTTCTTTACGAAGAGATCAAGGGCCGGCTTTCAAGAGAGGGACTTTTTGACCAGGAGCACAAAAAAGATATTCCCAGGATAATAAAAAGGGTTGGAGTGATAACCTCACCTACGGGCGCCGCCATCAAGGATATGATATCCGTTGTCAGAAAGAACAGTTCTCAGGTGGAGATTATCGTATATCCCTCACAGGTGCAGGGAGACCGTGCGGTGGAGACATTGATGGGCGGTATAGATTTCTTCAATAATGAGTATTCCGGCGGGCTGGATATGATAGTTATCACTCGTGGCGGCGGATCTCTGGAGGACCTCTCGGTATTCAATAATGAGAAATTGGCGAGAAAGATCTTCTCGTCGGAACTGCCTGTGGTTTCCGCCGTAGGACATGAGAGGGATTTCAGTATAAGCGATCTTACCGCGGATCTTCGCGCTGCCACACCCACAGCGGCGGCAGAACTATTTTCAACAGATAATAAGCAGCTATGGGAAGAGATACAAAGGCGCCTTATCAGCAATTATTCGATATTGATTAGGCGATTGGCCAATAGCAGGATGAGGGCCAATAGCTTCACGGCTGCGGCATCAGGCCTTAGAATAAGATCGGGGAATGCCTCCACAAGAGTAGGGGAGCTTTCCGCCAGGATAGAAGGGTTTGCCGACCGGATGAATTATCTGAAGCAAAGCGAATTTGCACGGGTCCTGAACAGATTCCGCGAAGCCCTGTCGCTTAGAAAGACAGGTGAGAACCGCGCTGAATTGAAAAGGGTGATGGAGGGAATGGCACATAGAGCGCAACGGATCTTTGACATGCGCAAGGGAGAGCTTCCCGCAGAGGCGGAACTGATAAATAAGTCGAATGAACAATTCAGACGAAAGCTGATAACTGTTGAGCGTTTGGGGGAGCGTCTTTCCGCGCTGTCCCCGCTATCCATTCTGGAAAGGGGATACTCGATCTTGTATCTTGACGGAAAATCCGTCAAGAACAGCTCACAGGTAAAGCGGTCGCAAATATTAAAGGCAATTCTCCATAGCGGAGAACTGACTCTGGAGGTAAAAGATGCCAAAGAAAGAAGATAATGATGCCAATGGACTGTCCCTGGAAGAACTTATTGAAAAGCTCAATCAGATACTCAATAAACTTGAGGATGAGGAACTCCCTCTGGAAGAAGCTGTCGAACTCTTTGCCAGTGGAGCGGAGCTGAACAAGATAGCCCGGGAAAAACTGTCAGGGATCGAGAACAGGATCAAATTAATAAAGAAGGGCCTGGCAAGTGAATATTCCGAGGAGAATTTTCAGCAAGAGGACGATGAATGACGCTATATCTTGATAAGTACGGAAAATCCTTCGAAAAGAAGATGATCGATTTCATTCATTCCCGCTACAGCGGAGAAATGGGAGAGATCATTGAATATGCCCTGATGTCCGGAGGAAAACGATTGCGGCCAGTGATGATGGGCGTTCTGGGAGAAGACCTGGGTATTGATGAACAGCTTCTTTTTCCCGGTACTCTCGCGATAGAGTTCATACATAATTATTCATTGATACAGGATGACCTTCCGGCTTTTGACGATGACCAATACAGACGCGGCAGGCCCTCCGTACACAAGCAATTCGGTGAGTACAAGGCGATACTGGCTTCGGATGTGCTGATAACGGAGGCCATGTCACTTTTTGCGCTCCTTCCGTATTCGGGGCGGATAATGGGACTGGTAAATAATGCCGCGGGATTCAAGGGATTATTGATGGGCCAATATCTCGATATGGAAAGAAGCTTCACCGAGCTGAAAGACCTTTATGAGATGTACGGCCTCAAGACCGGAAAGCTCTTTGAGATCGCATTTTCAATACCCTATATAATTGCCGAATTGGAGAGTGAGGTCGAGCTTGCCGTAAGGTATGCCAAGGCCTTCGGCATAGCATTTCAAATACACAATGACCTGAAGTCCAAGGATGCGGACAAGGGAATACTAAAGATATTGAATCGAGAAGAAGCATCCGGGGAATACAATAAATACATAAAGAAAGCTCAAGGGATATTTGAGCTTATTCATAATCAAAACGCCCGGGGATGTTTCAAGGAGATCTGGTCGGCTTTGGAGGAAACAAAGAATGTTACTTGATAATATTAAAGGCCCTGAAGATGTGAAGGCATTAGAGCCGGGACAATTGAAAAGGCTCTGCGGGGAATTGCGCTGGAAGATAATAAAGACCACCTCTGAGAACGGCGGACATCTTGCTTCAAATCTCGGAACCGTTGAATTGACGGTTGCCCTGATGAGAGGTTTGGATATGCCGGAGGATGAGGTGATATGGGATGTCGGGCATCAGGCATATTCATTTAAGCTTTTAACGGGCAGGTACAAGGATTTTCATACATTAAGAACATTCGGCGGTATCTCCGGATATCTGAAGAGGGAAGAATCCCCATATGATATCTTCGGAGCCGGACATTCCTCAACTTCGCTCTCCGCCGCGCATGGGATCAGGATCGCCAAGCGTATGAAAGGGGAAAAAGGCGCTGTGGTCGCCATAATAGGCGACGGGGCATTGCCCTCGGGTATCGCGCTGGAGGCCCTGAACAATATCGGGCATGACAATGAGGATATATTGATCATCCTGAACACAAATGAGATGTCCATATCAAAGAATACGGGAGCGATCTCGACACATCTTTCCAAATTGATCACCAATCCTACCTATAATAAGACGGTCCATTCATTGATCGACAAGCTCTTGGAATTCGGGTCAAATGGCGGTACCGTTGTGAAATTCCTTTTGCGTTCGGCAGCTATACTGAAACTGATGATGGTGCCGGGTAAATTATTCGAGAGTCTCGGCATCAGATATTTCGGCCCCGTTGACGGGCATGATATTTGTGCTACGGAGAATATGATTCGGAAAATAAAAGGATTGAAGGGTGCGAAAATACTGAATGTGGTCACAAAAAAGGGCCTGGGGTACTTTCCGGCATTCGATAATCCCGTAGCATATCACGGCGTATCGCCTTTTGATATTGAAAGCGGTAAATCTCTATCAGTGAAAAAAAGCAAAAGCTGTTTTATGCCAGTATTCCCTTTGTAGGAGCCTTTCTGATTGTCTTTTTGATTGCTGTTGCTATTGTACTGAAGTGCGATCTTATGGAAGATATTGTCGATGGTTTTCGCATAATTACTATCGCCCAAGATTCTTTTACAGGGGGACTAATGAGCAGGCCAGTAGCCTGGGTCACGGATTTGTTTCATAATGCAACATACG
>JAIVYW010000202.1:0-4014 GCA_048635215.1 Candidatus Atribacteria bacterium | reverse complement strand
TTTAAAACTGCTGTGGATATGTTTGACGCCGGGCGATTTGAAATGTTCAGATATTGGATACAAAAGGGCCTTGAAAAGGACCTGAATGTTGAGAAACTGCTTTATCAATGGGGTGACCGCCTATTGAGGATCAGTAAGTCCGATCTTGAAAAGGCCAATGTCTATCATTATGTAAAAGGTGACGGCGAGAGTGCCGAGAAGCTGTACAGGTCAATTGATAACCCCGGAGTTCACGCCGATCTGAATCTTGGTATCCTGCTCGTAAAAGCCGGCAATTTTGAGAAATCCGAGCAATATCTTTCAAAGGCGGCGGTGGCGAGTGAGGATAATATTGTTTTGAGCCGCTCATGCTTCTACAGAGGGCTTTCACGGCTGAATCAGAACAATATTAAGGGTGCCTTGGAACGCTTCGTAGAGGCGGGAAAAAAGGATCATTCCATAATGACGCTCGGATTCTTTCAAGGAATACTTACGGGTATTCGCAAGGGTGACATCAAAGATGGGGACGCGATCATAGATATGCTCTTGAAGCATAGTCGGGATAAAGAGATAAAGAAATGGATAGGACAAAATTTAAAAGGATAAGGTATTCCGAGATCTTAACCACCGATAATGGAGAGAATTATCTTGTTATGAAGGCGGAAAGCGGGAGTAAGATCCTAAAACCCATCGAGCTTTCGATCGATCAGGTCAAAGTAATTCGTTCGATAATCGGAAAATCTTCCAGACGGAATGATATTTTCCATCTATTGAAGAAAAATAGATATCTGGAACCGCTGAGACAGTTGACCATATCAGACAGCGATGTATATTTATTGTTCTCCTCCGGAAGGAAGGAGAAGATCGACCTTGTTGACGGGATAATAATCTCTCTGGACCATGGCCTGCCGATCTTTGTCGGTGAAGACCATCTTCTTCTCGGTGGAATTTATGAATATTTTGATGATTATTTCGATGATTATGACCTTGGCAGCGAAGGTTATATAATGTAGCATGTTCCTTCTAGACCCGCAACTGAAAGACATTGATCTGCAGTATGTCAAGGGAATAGGCCCCTATAATAAAAAACTCCTGAAGCGAAAAAATATTGAGAGCGTCAAGGAACTTCTGACATTTTTCCCCCGAGATTATGAAGATAGAAGGGAAGTGGTCCATATCGGGCAGCTGAATACAGGCGAATACACGATCAAAGCAAAGATCATAGAGATCATAGCGCATAGGACCAGGGGGCCTTTGAGGATCGATGTCATCGTTGGTGATGATACGGGAAGGATGCCACTGGTCTTTTTCAATCAAAAATACATTACGAAGATCTTAAAAAATGATGATGAGCTCTTGATATCCGGTAAGGTCGAATTTAATTACGGCCGACTGTTCTTTAATAATCCCGATTGGGAGAAGGTCGGGTCGGAATCATCCATAAATCACGGCAGGATCGTCCCAGTGTACCCGCTTACCGAGGGGATGTCGCAGAATCGGATGAGGAACATCGTCTATAATTGCCTCACATTTGCCAAGGATAAGCTGATGGACCCTATTCCGGAGAAGATCAGAGAGGAGTTCGGGCTTCCGCGGATCAATTATGCTCTGATAAGAATGCATTTCCCGAAGCACGATGAGGAATTCTCCATGGTATCGTCCTTTTCCACAGCATATCAGAGACGCTTGATCCTGGATGAGGTCTTTCTTCTGCAGTATTTTTGGGGAAGAAAGAAGCTGGCGGTGAAAAGAAAAAAGGGTATTGCCTTCAAGATCAACGCCTCCGCATTGGATAAGATCTATGCGAACCTACCCTGGGAATTGACCGATGCTCAGGCAAATGCACTTAAAGAAATACTTGCGGATATGGAAAAGAAAGAACCGATGAACCGTCTTCTCCAGGGTGATGTCGGAAGTGGAAAAACGGTCGTTTCCCTGATCGCAATGATAAATGCTGTCGCAAACGGTTATCAATGTGCGATGATGGTGCCTACTGAAGTATTAGCCCAACAACACTATGTAAAAATACTGAACTTTATAAGAGGATTAGGTATTAATCTTGGACTGATCTACTCGAAAATGAAGAAGAAAAAATATGACGAGACCACGAGAAAGATAGCTGAAGGGGAATTTGATATCATTGTCGGTACGCATGCGCTCTTTCAATCTAATATTGAATTTAAGAAGTTGGGATTCGTGGTCATTGATGAGCAGCATCGTTTCGGGGTTGAGCAGAGAATGGAAATGATCGGAAAAGGGATACGCCCTGATGTGCTGGTAATGAGCGCTACGCCGATCCCGAGATCACTCGCCCTTACGCTCTACGGAGATATGGATTTTTCTATCATTGATAAACTTCCCGGAGGAAGAAAGAAAATAAAGACCCTGACCATTTTCCGGGATCAGGATGCCTTGCTTTCTCTCATAAAGGAGCATATCGGAAGGGGTGAAAAGGTTTTTGTTGTATTTCCGCTTATTGAAGAAACTGAAAAAGTCGATCTGCTGAGCGCTCAGAACGGATATGACGCACTGGTTGAACTTTTCGGCGAAAAAAGCGTGGGACTATTGCACGGCAGGATGAAATCTCCTGAAAAGATGGATATAATGGATAGTTTCGCCTATGGTGATCTTTCTGTTCTGGTCTCTACGACCGTTATTGAGGTTGGAATAGATGTCCCTGAGGCATCCTTGATGGTGGTGATGAACGCTGAGCGATTCGGCCTTTCCCAGCTTCACCAGCTTCGCGGCAGGGTCGGCAGAGGCACCGCGGCATCCAAATGTGTTCTTTATACGGAAGTTCCAATAAATGAAAGGTTGAATGTGATGGTAAAATATTCAGACGGCTTTGACATCTCTCAAAAGGACTTCAAGTTACGCGGTCCCGGAGAGATCATGGGCACCGCTCAATCCGGCGTTCCTCCCTTCAAGCTCTTCAATGTCTTTCGAGACCGTCAGCTGGTCGAAACAGCCCGAAAAATGATCTCCTCCATCCGAAAGATCTACGATGAGGATGCTGAGGAATTGAAAGACCTGAACCGTCTGGTAAAGGAATATTACGAGCAGAAGATGAAATACTCGGAGATATTATGAGGGTGACCGGTGGTTCCCTAAAAGGTAGGATAATTCCTTCTCCCAAGAATAATGTACGGCCGACACAGTCAAAGATACGGCAGGCGGTTTTCAATATTATCGGGAATGACCTTTCCGGTTTCCGTTGGGTCGATATGTTCGCCGGCTCGGGAATAATGGGCATTGAGGCCATTTCCAGAAATATTGATACTGCGGTATTTATTGATATCGACCGCAGAAATCTGGAGCAGATCAAGGCCGATCTGACGCAGATGCAGATACCTTCGGAGAAATATCAGATCACAAAGCGCTCAGCCCTTGACATGGTGGGTGAATTTACAAAAGAGAACGATATTATTTACCTCGACCCTCCCTTCGGCTTCAAAAGAATGGATGAGCTAATTTACGGTATGGAAGAGAATTTCAGGGGCATCTTGATCTGGGAACTCCCGGTTGACAACGGCTCCCGATTTCAATATAGTATTAGTAACAAGAGGTATGGGAAGGTATCCATTATTGTAGCGAGGAAAGATGAAAAATAAAAAGGTTATTGTTTATCCGGGCAGTTTCGATCCTTTCACTTTAGGGCATAAGGACCTTGTGGACAGGGCATTGAAGATGTTCGACCATGTTATCATAGCTGTTCTGAAAAATCCGCAGAAAGATCTCCTCTTGGCTCCGGAAGAAAGGATCAAGGTCATCAAGAGCTATTTTCAGGATAATGAGGCCGTAACGATTGATACTTTCGAAGGATTGCTAGTGGATTACCTCCAAGAAAAAGAGGTCAACCTCATCATGCGCGGAATGAGAATGCTCTCGGATTTTGAATATGAATTTCAAATGTCTCTGACCAATCGAAACCTATATTCTGATTTTGAGGCGATATATCTAGTTCCCGCGATGGAACTTTCCTTTATTTCATCTTCAATAGTGAGGGAGATCGCCAAATTCAAGGGCGAACTCAAG
>JAIVYW010000201.1:0-4041 GCA_048635215.1 Candidatus Atribacteria bacterium | reverse complement strand
TACTGGGTCTCTCTGATAGATCTGATCTCCGAAGAATTGGAGTTAGAACCCTTTACAAAAATACTTGAAGCCGCATATGAAAAGAAGATCAGAATATCTGTCTGCGCGGAAAAACTCGCGAAACTGGCCTATGACAAGGGCGAAATTGACAAGGCCTTGGTCTATGCGAAGACCGTGCTGGCGCATAATCCGTATAAGAGCGAAATATATAACCTGGTTGGCGAGATACTGATCGAAAAAGGCTCATTGGAAGAAGCAAAGGATGTATTGAATAATGCCTTGATATATGACTCGGGAAATTTCTACGCTTATTTGAACTCAGCCAAGGTCATGCATTTGATGAAGAATTTCCCACTCGCTCTTAAATATCTGGAACGATCACTTAATATAAACAAGTACTATCTTCCGGGAATACTCCTCTACGCGGAAATTTCCGTGGAAAGGAATATTAATCTTGACAATGCGAAGAACGCGCTCAAATTCGTTAAAGATATCTATCAGTCAAATTGGGAAATATCCTACTGGCTGGCCGTGATCAACAATTTAAAGGGAGATTCAGAACTCGCTTTGATGCAGATCGACGAGGCTCTCGGTTTTGAATTGAATCTGGAATCCGTTCTACTGAAGGCGGAAATTCTGAAGCAGGACGGAAAATACCAGGAAGCTTTGGATTTTCTAAATCAACAGAAAGATGAACTTAACGCGCCTGAACTTTTCAATGCTTTGGGGCAATTGTACTTCGATCTGGACGATATAGAATCATCAAAGGAAGCTTATTCAATGGCGGTATCGATCGATCCTAATTTTATTCAAACCCAGATAGCTTTGGCAAAATTGCATTATTCTGTGGATAAGGACCTCGAGACCGCGAAGGTCGAATTCATGAATATCCTGGAATTCAACGCCGAAAATGAAGAGGCGCAGAGATTTTTGGGCAAGATCCATTACCGCAAGAAAGAATATAAAGAAGCATTAAAAGTCTATATGCGGGTTTTTGAATATCTGGATTATGAGGATCTGAAATACCTCACTTCGATATACTTCATGAGAGGGCTTTTTGATGAAGTCCTTGAATTGGCGGCGAATCTCATACAGCAAAGAAGTGACGACCTGGATGTTGTGACCATTCTTTTTGAGACCTACTGCGCATTGCAGCTCTATGACAAGGCCATTGACGCTTTCCAGATCTTGAGGATAAATGATTCTGAAAGAGCTCAGGAGTATTTCGAGAAGTATTTCGGAATTCTCATTTCTTCAGGAAATTACCAGAAACTCCGTGAAGAACTGCAGGAACTCATTAAGGATCAGAGATACGGGGCAAAATATGCCGAGTACTTCTTCTTTCTTGAATACATGCTCTTTAACACCAAATTCGAGGATATCAAATTCCTTCTGAAATTCCTTCTCGACAAAAAACAGGATAAGATAGACTTCAAGAAGAACAGAGACCTTATGCTTTTCCACATCCTTCTTCAGGAAAACGCCTTCTCTTCAATCGATACTTTCATTCATATCTTTAACAAAGAAGATGATACCATTCGTTTCCTTACAGCCATGTATTATGTCAAAAGCGGCAAGGAAAAGGGCGCGATGAACCTATTGAAGAGTTTTCACGAATATTGGTCAAGGCCTTATTTCACTCCTTTCCTCAGCTATTCAAAAAAGATATTCGTACACCTTAAGGAAAGGTACAGGTTCAACCGGATCTGGGAAATGCTGGCTAATCAGGATATCAGAGATGAGAAGGATTATTGGTACAAGATCTTTCTTAAATACGCTGAAGAAAAATTAGGCGAAAAATTCCTTGAGAAGGACAAGATCGACAAGGGACTGCATACATTACACTCCCGATTGGAAAGATATGAGCTGGCAAAGGGGAAAAAGGACTCTGATCTGAACTCAGATCTCTTTTTGAAGATGTATCAGCTGTATTTCTTCCTGGAGGGGGATTTCAAGGAATGTCAGAAGATCGCCAAGAAAAATGATCAGCTACCGGGACTCCTGTTCTCAAAGGACCTCTTTACCGAACTTGCCAAGAGAAAAACTGACTATGAGAAGATCATGTCATTGGTTTCCAAAGAGCTCCTCATCGATGAGGTCCCCTATTTCATTGACTTCCTGTATGAATACAAGATACCTGAAGTCGCTAAAATAACGATACTCGGCGCGGACAAGAAAAAATTGACAGAACATCACTCTGAGATCCTCTACGATTTATATGAAAGGGGCCTTCTGGAGCCCAATAAAGAAATAGAGGCGATATTCTCCAACTCAAGATCGTGCAATGCTCGCTTCCTCTTGCGCAACGGAAGATATGAAGAGGCCTATAAGACGGTCATGGAAATGAATTATCTGGAGTTCACATCCCCGGGTAATTGCAATAGCGTCATGGAAGCAATGAGGGTCAATGAGGATTACGATCAATTGCTGACCTATCGCTTCAGATATATCGACCCTTCATTCGCCAATGACAATACCAATCTGTATTCCGCTATCGCCCTTTCTAAGTTCTCCTTTGAGGAGCGAGCACATACACTGCTCTCGGGAATACAATTCGACAATATCGAATTCCTGAACGCTACCAGGGATATTGCCACGGAAAATCAATACCCGAGCAAGCAGCGCATAGAGAACTTCCTCTCAACTTCTCCTCACCCGAAACAGATCTTAGAGCTCTTCGACCTTCTCAAGGATTATAACCGGGATCTTCTGAAACAATTTGACGGGTCATTAAAAGAAATGCTCCCTGAGTCGATGTATCTTCAGTTACAAGGCAGGGTTATCTTCATTGAAGGCGATATGACGGGAGCTCTTGATAAATTAAAGGATTCGGAAGATTATGAAGACCTAAAATTGATCGTATCCGTCTCTTCGGGAGTGGAGGCGAAGGACATCATCGAGAAAATGGTGGCCATAGTCAATAAGAAAAAAGAATATTACGAACAATACATTACTTTCCTCCCTTTCTCTTTCAAAGAGGTATTTCTTCACGCTGCCCGGGACGACCTATTCACTCTTAAGATGCAGCTTTTTGAGCTTTTCGCGAATCTGCATGACCTTGAAGGGAAGCTCACTGTCGGGAAGGAATTGGTAAAATTCGATCCCACTCAGATCTATATTTACAAAGAGATATTCTATATTCTCCGGGACTTCAAGCAGGATTATATGGGATCATTGAAAATACTGAATAAAATGCTCAGCCTGAACCCCAAGGACGCGGATCTGATCCTGGAAAAAGGCAAGCTGCTCATTCAAGAAGGGCGTGAGGAATATGCCTTGAACTTCCTCCTTGAGAACAAAGGGCTTTCCAGTAAAATCCTTTCTTATATCGGTGAGATCAATGAAAAGAGGAAACGGCCGGCCGACGCCATTGAGATTTACGAACAGCTCTTTGAGGCAACGGAAGATCTCATGTACTACGAGAAGGTGATACAGCTCAAATATTCACTGGAATTATATTCTGAAATACTTGAAATGAACGAAAAGGACAGGAGAAAATCCGATCTTATCAATTATTATCTCGGAATGAGCCTTTTTCACCTTAAAGAATACAAGAAGGCAAATGAATTCCTGTCCAGCATTAAATCACCTAAATTCCCCCACAAGGATGATGTAGTGGTAACGATGGGCCTCATTTTCTTTAATCTTGGTGATTTCCAGAGATCTCAGAGTTTCCTGGAAAAAGCCATAAAAAATAAGAAAAGAGAAGACATCGCATGGGCAAAATTCGCTGAGATCCTCTATTCCAAGAAGAATATCCAGAAAGCCGAAAAAACGCTGGAAACCGCTATCGCCAAAGGATATACGGACCCATCAATACACCTTCTCGGCGCCGAGATCTATTTCACGATGAACAATAAGCAGAAGCTGGTGAAGCAATTACGCATACTGTCCGGCGCTACCCTTCCGGATACGGTACAGAATCACTTAAGATATGGAATAATCCTTCATAAGACAGGCAAGGAGGAAAAGGCGGAATCTGAATTCCTGAGGATAATCGATAACCTTCAGCCTGATAATCCCACCGCTTTGAAATACCTC
>JAIVYW010000200.1:0-4069 GCA_048635215.1 Candidatus Atribacteria bacterium | reverse complement strand
GCATGTCATCTTTGAATTGTCAATGTAAAATTGACAATTGAATAAAGATTATTTAATGGAGTTTTGACCCATCTTTGCTCTCATGTCATTTTTTGCGACGATACTCACCACGGCCATCACTCATTAAAATCCCAAAACTCGTTAGCTTTAGCTCACTCAGACAATTGGATATTTTCGGCTTCGCCACCATTCATTCATGCCGTTAAAAATGTCAATGTCACTTAGACGGTTCAAAACTCTTTTGGGTTGGTCGCCCGGCGCTGCCGGGCTCCCGATGAGCGGATGCGGGAAGGAAATGAAGAAGAGAATGTCATCCAGAGGGAGCTTGCGACCGTGGGATCCAGTTTTATTTCATCCCTACTTTTCCACACTTCGTACCGCTTTTAGCACCTCGTACATCGACTTCGCACTTCGTACTGTATTTATCTTATTTAAAAAAATCCGGCAGAGAATAATCCGAAGAGCGTTCAAAGGTCTTTCCTGTTTCAATTAAATCAGTGATCCGGTCGAAGTTAAAGAATCTGAACTCTCCCTTTGCATGACAGTATCCGATCAGGTATTTGGATCTGTCTTTGGTGTGTATCTCATAGGGGTCAACATCACGCCGGGAGGTTTTTCCCGAATACGGAGAATAATAATGAATATGAATGGTCTGTCCTTCTACCATCGCCTTTTCGACCATTGATATCACAGTAGCGGCAAGTGAATGCGCCGCCGATATCTTTCTTCCCTGAAAATCCCGAAGCGACAGAACGGTATCAACACCTTTTTCTTCTAAAAGAGGCAGCATCTTATGAAAAATATCAAACTTAACAGAAAGCAGCGGCATCATCTGCCTTAAATCGACTACTTCCACTCCCAATTTTGCGGCAAGATCCGAGATTGACATATAGCCCGTGCCTTCAAAAAGTTTCTTGGTGATCCATTGCAGATCAAAGAGCACATTCTTGAATTTCTTCTCTATATGCTTCTGCAATGCGCCGTCCAGAAACTGCACAAGATGTGTTGAATGGATGGAAACAACGAATCTTTTATCCAGATACCGGTCAACTTGTTCCAAGACCTGTTTCAGTGGTTTTGCCCCGTCAATATCCTTCTTTGTGATCTTCTTGATAAGGAATATGTTCTCAGGTAGAGGGTTTAAGGTCTGAACGAACCAATGCACCTTCTTTTCTATTCGCCCCAAATGGGTCAGCAGCATACCGACCTCGTATATCTCGGCTCCCTCATTTATATTCATTCCTGTAGTGTTTATACTCAGAAAGCAAAGCGGAGCATTCTTCAACTTGATCGTATTGTCCATTATTTCCTCGATATTATTCTATACTTTTTTCTCTGCTTTTTCAAATGCCGTAATGGCCGAGCTTTGTGTCCGCCCTATAAACGACGATAAACAAGGTGTAAATTCACATAATCCATAGGAGATTTGATTATTACCGTTAAATATTTTACACACATAACCGAAGAAATGCTTATTTCATTCTTCACTGCATTCCGTCATCCTGAGCTAAGCGGTTACGGATGTGTTTCTCTTTCCTATTCTCCAATTGTTCATTGTTCATTTCTTAATTGTTCACTGAATTTAGCAACCTTGAACTTTTGAACATTTCAACTTTTGAACAATCTTCTCCACCTCACACTTCACACATTTTGTGTGCTTGCCCAAAATACTGTATAATGTACCGGGTAAACATATGGGAAAGGAAACTGGAGTACTGTTTTATGAATCAGAACAATAATAACGAATTACTCATCAGAGCCTTAAGCGGAAGAGCGTATATATATTCGCTTATCGGAGAGTTTAAAAAGGCAGCGATAGACTATAAGCGGGGGATCGCGTCTTCTGAACAAGGTGTCTTAGCCAAGAATAAGTTTTCGCTGGAGCTCATTATTGATTACGCCAATTTCCTTTCCGGCAAATTGAATGATTACGCAAAAGCGGAGGAAATGAATAAAATAGCGCTCAAACTAACGGATGAGCATAATTTTCCTAAAATTTTTTCCCGCGGTCTGCACGGGATCGGAAATATTCATCGCAAGAGAGGGGATTTCGATAAAGCGCTGAAGTATCTCCAAGAAGCGCTAACAATTACAGAACGGATCGATGATAAGGAGGAGATCGGCGATATCGCAGATAGCTTGGGAATCCTTTATAGCGATAAAGGTGAGTACGACAAGGCACTGAAATACTACAAGAGAAATCTTGTCATAGCCGAAGAGCTCGGGGACATAAGCGGCATCGCTGCCAGCAGCAATAATGTAGGCGTAAGGAAGTTTTCTAAGATTTGATAATCAATAATAAATATCAATCCGAAAAGGACGGGGAATAATATCTCTAATGTGTCTGAACCAAGTTCTATATATAAAAATATGAATCCAAAGAGCATAAAAATATTGTTACAGGTTACAGGTTACAAGTTAGGTTTACGGGTTACGTGTTTGAAAAAATTTAAAAAAATGAGTCCACTACGAAAGTCAAAAAAAATAAAATGCCACTAAAACACTAAGTCACTAAGATTCACAAAGGGTTTATTTTCATTGCTTTAACTTTTGTGTATTTTTGTGTCTTTGTGGCAAGGAATTACACTTTTCGAAGTGGACTCAAAGTAAAAAGTTAAAAGTAAGCGTTAAACTTTATAAACTTACAACTTTACAAACTTTTAACTATTCCCTTCTTCCATTATTCCTTCTTCCCTCTTCCCATCATTCCATCATTCCATCATTCCATTCTTCCACTATCTGTTCGTATGCCTGGTTTCTTAGCTGGGGTATAAATCCGGCTTCCCTTATGGCTGCCTGGATTCCTTCAGTATCAAATTTATGTGAAGCGCCGGCTGCGGAAACCACATTCTCTTCTATCATAATAGAACCGAAATCATTTGCGCCGGCATGCAGGCAAAGCTGACCGGTTGATTTTCCAACAGTAAGCCATGAAGCCTGAATATTATTAATGTTAGGCAGAAATATTCTGCTTAATGCAATAGTACGTATATATTCTTCAGAGGTGATACTGTTTTTTATACCGAACTTTTTGTTTAAAACTGTTCCCTGGTCCTGAAAAGGCCAGGGGATGAATGCAATAAATCCGGGACTGGTATCTGGTTTTTCTGATTGTACATCTCGCAAAACTTTTAAGTGAGTAATGCGGTCTTTCCGTGATTCGATATGTCCGAACATCATGGTTGCAGAAGTAACCAGGTTCATTTTGTGTGCTTCTCTCATTACATCGAGCCATTCCCCGGTATTTGCTTTTAACGGAGAAACCTCTTTTCGTATATGATCACATAAAATTTCAGCTCCGGCTCCGGGCAGACTATCAAGTCCTGCACTTACCAGTTCTTCAAGTACTTTGCGGAATGGAAGTTTCTCTTTTTTAGCTATATGGACAATTTCCGGTGGCCCTAATGCATGGAGTTTTAATTTCGGGTATAATTCTTTTAACGTGCTGAATAACCGGGTGTAAAATGATAAACCCTGCCGGCGATGAAGCCCCCCCTGTAAGAGTAGTTGGTTGCCTCCATGATAGAAAAGTGCTTCAACCTTTTCTTTGTATTCATCAATTGTTGTAATATAGCTGTCGGGGTTTTTCTTTTCCCGGTAAAAGTTACAGAATTTACATTTTGAATAACAGATGTTTGTAGTATTTACATTCCGGTCAATGATCCATGTTACCTTGTTTCCCGGATTCAATTTCTGTCTTATCTGATTGGCAACAAATATCAATTCATCGGAAGGAGCATCATTATAGAGGTGTAATCCTTCTTCCGGAGTTATAAACTTAAGGTCAAGAGCTTTAGTATATATTGATTCGAAATCCATTTTTTTATTTGCCCGGTTAATAATTAGGAACAACAAAATTAAAATAAAAATCACATATAAAATTTGGTTCATCCGGAAAATAAATGACAAACTTTTTTGAACATTCCAACATTCCAAAGAGTTCAAGGTTCAAAGTTGAGTCCCCTCTGAAAAGTGTTTTTTTGCCACAAAGACTCAAAGTCACAAAGATACACAAAAGATAAGGTAATGGAAATAAACCCTTTGTGAATCTTAGAGTCAGATCGGAAGA
>JAIVYW010000199.1:0-4095 GCA_048635215.1 Candidatus Atribacteria bacterium | reverse complement strand
AGTCTTAGCGACCGAAGAATCCATCTCTTTTCTTTTCTGCATCCCACACCTCGCACATCGTACATCCAACCTCGTACCTCGTTCGCCCCGCGAACGAACCGTCTGTCCCGATGTAAAAGTTCCAAGCGGAGAGTTGAAAATTGTGAAGCAATTGTACACTCTTCGCAATGTATAGAATCACACGATAACATTCTCCACACATCTTTGAATCTCATTGATATTTCTGTGTCATCCTGAGCTTTTCCGCGAAGGATCCATCTCCTCTGTTTTCTATTCCCTAATTGTCAACTGTCAATTGTCCATTTTCAATTTTATTATGTCATTCCCAGGCGCATGACCTTGGGAACCCAGATTACATCGGGGAACGGGAATCCATCTTTCCCTTAGCGGAAGGACACGGCATGCCGTGTCCCTACGGTTGTTCTGATTTCTCTCTTCTCAACCTTGAACTTTTGAACATTTCAACTTTTGAACAATCTTCTCAACTCCGCACATCTTCGAATGTCATTCCCGCGAAAGCGGGAATCCATCTCCATTCCATTTTCTCTACTTCGTACCTCGTACTGTTTTTATCACTTTACACTTCACACTTCAGACTTCACACTTTCCTTTACACTTACCGTATTAGCATAAATTTGCCGGTGATCTCCTCTGAGCCGTCATGAGGGACTACCCTGAAGATATATACTCCCGGAGCCAATAACTGGCCTGAATCATTATCCAGATTCCACGCTTCGTCAGCGTCCCCGCTGTAATGTTCGATAGTTCGGGCAAGCATTCCGGACATGGTGTATATCTTAATAGAACATCGGGAAGGTAAATGAATGAAATCCACCCTTTTATAGCTGGTCTCCCAATATGAGTATTGACCTTCAATATATGGATTTGGAACCACTTCCACTTTCTTCTTGTATTCATCAGGTGTGGATTCCGTATGCCATTCAGGTGTTACTGGAAAGACATTCGCGAGAGCCGATGAATATGCGGGAGCCACCGGGGGGTCTGTCGTCCGGTCACCTGTATCATAAGCGACAACAGAATAATAATAAGTGAAGCCGTTAAAGATAGAGGGATCCGTATCCGTGTATTCCATAAAAAAAGTTTCATTCCAAGAACTTCTATGCAATTCAGAAACTGGGATCTCGCCATAATAGTTTCTTACATAGGTCGATTCCAATTGAACGACAAGGGCATAATCTCCCAATTCGATATCACCCATACCTGTAAGGTTTCTGTAAACCCTGTATCCATCCCAATCCCTGATGCCTGAGTCAGGGGGATCTTCACAAGATTCGGACCCTATCGAATATTCGGGAGACGGGTCATCCGTTTCGGAATAATAGCCTTCAAGGCCGCCGGGAAGGGGTTTCGGAATATAATTACGATTCCTTGACCACTTAAGAAATACCGATCTGTTACCCGTTTCTACCTCCAGAAAAGGAGCTTCGGGAGGAGGATTCGGTATCAGCCAGTCATTGTTATATATTTTTCTCGCCGTAGCGGCGTTCTTCTTAAATTTCACTACATCGTACCCCATGGGATTTGCCCATGACACCGCAACCGTAGCGCCCATCGGCAGGTCAAAAGGCCCCATACTGACATAAAGCAGGGCATCCTGCGGTTTTGAGTTTCTCTCCTGTATCTGATCAGAAGTAAGATAGGTCCAGAAGGCCTCGTCATTGCCCCAATCCCCCCAATTTTCATATGAAAGGTCAAGTTTTACGGAGCGCAATGTTGAAGTATCAAATACCGTCAACCCGGCTACGCCAAGGGTTTCATCGGCGCCGTAATAAGAATATGCCGTTCCCAGAGATGGATCATAATAAGAAACATTCTTTGCGGCATGGTCCCAATCCACATCAGGATCCATAAAGACGCCTATATAGAATTCGGGATAATCATATTCAGAGGTATTTTCAAGCGTCATTATATGAATATTAAAGGCATCCGCATTCGGGTAATTCCAACGCAGATTTCTAATGGTGGCAAATATCCCAAGAGGAATACGGCTATAAGAATCTTCCGCGAAGGTAACATAATCCGACTGGGATAGTGATCCCAACTCTTCATTTATAGAAGAAAAGTAATACCCGTAAAAACTGATCATGTCCTTGTATGACCCGGGATAATTTACCAAAGAATCTTCCGGTGACTGAATATCGCCCTCCCAGAGAAAATCGGAAATGATACCGCCGGATCCCCACATGACATTCTGATCAGAAGCGATCTGTCCTTTCAAATGTTCTCCAAGATTCTTAGGATACTGCCATCCGGCAAAATACGGAGCCCATCCGCCAGCCCACGCGGGGTTGGCGAGCCAGCCGAACCACCAGGCATTAGTACCGGCGGTGATCGCGTAATTACCGTAACAGTCATTATACATGGAAGATCTTAATGATACCCATAGATAATCATATGGGATCACATAGAAACAGAAATAAAACGGTGCTTTATCATCCTGAAATTTTTCCAGGCCAAGAGGATTGAAATACTGCTCTCGATTCAAGGGCTTCTCTAAACTGAAGGCCGAAACAGACACGATCACAAGTATTATTATCAATGTCAATCTTCTTCTCATTATTTCTCTTCCTTTATATATCGTTCTAAATCCCCCGCCTCAGCATTAACAAGTTGTTTAAAATTATTTTTATCCTTCGCGAAGAATATGATCTGCGCAAGAAGTTTAATATAATCCCCCTGACGGCTTTGCGGTGCCGCAATAAGAAAAAGTACCTTTACCGGCTTGTTATCGATCGAATCAAAGGGAATTCCTTCCTTCACACGGGCAATACTCAGAATAAAATCATCTATCCCGTCTATGCGGGCATGAGGAATAGCGATCTCTAGAGTGTACTGTTCCATAAATACCATAACAATGGCTGATTCTATTTTGCGCCGTATTCCAGGCGCGAGGAGCGCCGCATACCCACAGCGGTATGTAAGGGACGAGCAACGCAGAAGACAGAAAAAGAGCTTCAGCCCGAAGGGAATATCATCTTTGGTCAATTTATTCCTCTCTCTTCACTTACGGACCACCAAGGGTACGCCGCATTCATCGTTCGTTGAAATTGACTCAAATATAAGCATTCCATTGACATGGTATTTATGGAACTGTACACTAAGGCCTATGCCGGTTGATAGCTGACGCTCCCTATTCAAGAGCTCTTCAACAAATACGGCCTGTCCCGGTATATCTGCCGGTTTACATGTTCTTTCGGCAAATCGGGTTATAAGGTCAAATTTATCATCCTTTTCGAGCCGGAAGATAAGGCCTTTTTTTACATAATTCTTGAAAAGCAGCTCCATATTGCCTCCTTGGTGTACTGTTTCATAAATACGGTAATAATGGCTGCTGCTGTTTTAATCCGTATTCAAGGCGCGAGGAGCGCTGCATACCCATTGCGGTATGTAAGTAACACAGCAACGCAGAAGACGGAAAAAGAGCTTCAGCCCGAAGGGAATATCATCTTTGGTCAATTTCTTCCTCTCTCTTCGCTTATGTACCGCTAAGGGTACGCCGCTCTCATTGTTCGTTGGAATTGACTCAAATCCAAACATTCCATTGTCATCGTATTTATGAAACAGTACACTAGTATTTATGGTATTATATTTTACCGGATAAATCAACAAGAACTACGAAGTGCGGAGAACGTTCAAAGGTTTAAAAGTTCAAGTGTTCAAGGTTGCGAAAAATACGAATAATTGTAGGGGCAGACCTGTGTGTCTGCCTGTTGACGAAGAAAGATAGAGACAATAGAAAATATTGAAATCTTTACATATTCTTAAAACGCCTTATAATATAGTATGAGTTACCGAGATATATTTTTAACATTGAATTCTGAAAATGTCAAATACCTCGTGGTCGGAGGATTGGCGGTTAATCTTTATGGCGTGCCGAGAATGACCTTTGACCTGGATCTGATAGTTGAAAACAAATTAGAGAATTTCCAAAATCTGGTGAATGCCTTTCAAAAAGCGGGATTTGCCCCGCGACAACCCATAGTGCTGAAGAACCTCCTTTCTCCTGAAATAATAAATAAATGGATTGCCGAGAAAAACCTTATTGATTTCTGTGTATATGGTGAAGATAAGCCC
>JAIVYW010000198.1:0-4105 GCA_048635215.1 Candidatus Atribacteria bacterium | reverse complement strand
GCCGTACCCCAACCAAGATATGGGACACGCCGTACTCCGCAGGAGTTCGACTGTCCCGGTGCAAAAGTTCCAAGCGGAGAGTTGAAAATTGTAAAGCAATTGTACACTCTACGCCCCGTTAGAATCAAGCTATAGCGCCATCCTCAATCACTATCTCTACGAATATTTCTGATTATTTCCTTCTTACCCCTTACCCGCTTGTGCACTTGTCACTTGTGCTCTGCGAAGCAAATCCTCTATTTTTGAATCAGATCCCAGCTATTTTGGAGTTTAGCCGAAGAGCGGCAACTTGAATAACATCTTTCACATTTGATAAAAGAGGCGAGTAAGGAAGGTCAGCATCTATTAAAGAAGAAAGCGGTATTTCCAATAATGCGGCCAGTAGATAAATTCTTCTGAGGGCATCGCCATGTCCCCAGAATTCACAACCTTTGATAATGCCCTTCCTCGACGAGAACAATCTGACAGTAACCTCACCCGCAATTGTGTCCAATGCGGAAGCTTCATGTGATGTGTATTTTTCTGAAATGATCTCTTCCGAGCACAGGGTTATCCCGATTCTGCCGATTTGAAATTTACCCAGCTTAAGCACTTGTGATCCGAAGACCTTAAGACCTCGGGAAGCAAATCCCAGCGCACTTTCACCCGCGATAACCCCTGCTCGGTTGGCATATGTTCCCATGGGCCGAAATTCATTGATGCCTGTTTGCGTATTGATATAGGAAACACAGTCGCCGGCTGCGAAGATATGCTCATCCGATGTCTGCATTCTATAATTTACTTTGATCGCGCCATTTTTCACTTTTGCGATATCAATAAAGTCGGTATTCGGGAGAACACCTGTACACACGAACAGGGCATCACACTCGACAACCCCTTTCGAAGTTTTTGCTTTTCCGTCTTGAGAAACTCCATGAAAAAGCGTATTTTCATATATTTCGATATTTCTATCACTTAAATAGGCCAGTGTATCATTTCTCAAATCATCAGAATATCCGGGAAGGCTTCGCTCTCCTTCTAAGATTACGGCACCGACTCCTGCTTCCTGCAGTTCAAGCGCTGTTTCAAGCCCCGCAAAGCCGCCGCCGATGACCAAAGCCTTTTTGATCCCGCCGTCATCGATCATCTTCTTCGCATTGAAGAATTGTTCGGGCTCCGGAACAAATGAAGGAATGGAATAAGAGGCCTTTGCATAGGAAGCACCGGAGGCAATTATCAATCTGTCGTAATGGATCTTTTCTACATTGCCATCCTTTTTGAAAAGAGCGATGTTCTGCGAACTGTTGATCTTTATCACCTCGGCAGCTATGATCACTTCCGGACCACGGGTTGCGGTATATACCTCAGGCGTCATATGAATGATATCTTGCATAGAGGCTATCTTGCCGCTCAATATATAGGGGATCGAACAATTAGAGTAGGAAATATAGTTCTTCCTTTCCAAAACGGTAACTTCGGTTTCGGGAGAAAGTCGTTTGATCTGTGCGCCGGCAGACAACCCGGCTGCGTCACCGCCTATTATGACGATCTTCAGGCGATCTCTCATATAAATTCAATGAGCCCTGTTTCATCCATATTGGAAATTCTCACGCTGGAATAGAGGTCTAAGTCCGGATATTTCTCCCTTAATAGATCCCGCCCCGGCAAGAAACTATTCTCAATGATAGCTCCCATCCCGACCGTCTTGGCGCCGGAGGTCGCCATGATCTCCATTAACGCCAATGAAGTTGCACCCGTTGCCAGAAAATCATCAACAATATATACACTATCTGAAGGACTTAAATATCTTGATGAAATGATTATCTCGACCTCGTTCATCTTGGTGGGAGAAACTATCTTTCTGGAATAAAGCGGCTCGATCAATGTAATGGGAATTTTTTTACGCGCAAAGACCATGGGAAGATCCATCTTGAGCGCCATGAGGGTTCCCACTACTATACCCGATGTTTCAATGGTTACTATCTTATCTATTTTGTCATACAGGGACACTTCTCTCAGATGATCAATAATATCATCCGCAACTCTGTCCATAAGGCCCACATCCACCTGATGATCCATAAAGGAATCCACTTTCAGAATTTCACCCTTCTCTATCACCATACCTTCCTTCAATATCTTCTCTTTTAATTCTTTCATCTTAGCCTCCCTATGTAGTGTTTCATCATTAGCTGCACTAAAGGATTCTACCCTTTACATCTCTTTTTTGCAAGACAGCGAACTCCGCCAGTTTACTCCAACATATAAGACCTTATCACATTAACGCTTCAGATATCCCGCTATGTTGGGATAAACCCCTTTTTGTCATGTACTGAAAATTCGTCCGGGGGGCGAAAATTCCTATATGCTTTTAGGTTCGCAGGCCATAAGGGTTTTTTAATAAATAACTTGACAAGGGCAAAATAAAACTATATATTGTCTTTACGGGATTCATTCAACTACATCTAGTGATTTTTGGAGGTAAGTAGTGGAAGTTAAGTATGTTGAGAAACGAAATGGTACTTTTGAAAAATTTGACCTTTTCAAGATTGAAAACGCCGTCAGAAGGGCGTTTAAAGAAACAGGGCAGGAAGCAAGGATTGAAGTTTTTAAAGAACTTTCCTTGGATGTTGTAAAGAGAATAGCGAAATTATTTCCTTCGGTCGAGGATATTCAGGATCATGTTGAAGTCGTCCTCATGGAGAAAGGGTATCATAATACCGCCAAATCGTATATTATCTACAGAGAAAAACACTCTGAAATACGAAAAATGGGCGAAACCGTTAAGGAAACAGAGAAAGTTATCGATGATTATATAGATATTAAGGACTGGAGAATTAACGAGAACTCTAATATGAGTTACTCGCTCCAGGGTTTGAACAATCACATCGCATCAACGATTTCCGCAAATTACTGGCTGAAGAAGATCTACCCGAGTTCAATAGGCAATGGACATATCGCCGGGGACTTTCATGTTCATGACCTTGGCTCATTGTCCTCTTATTGTGTAGGATGGGATCTTGGCGAACTTTTGAAAAGAGGTTTCGGCGGCGTTCCGGGAAAGATACAATCAAAACCCCCGAAGCATTTCAGGACAGCATTGGGACAGATCGTGAACTTCATGTATACCATGCAGGGTGAAGCGGCAGGAGCACAGGCCTTTGCCAATTTCGACACACTCCTGGCTCCCTATATCAGATACGACAACCTCTCATACAGAGGGGTCAAGCAATCCATGCAGGAATTTGTTTTTAATCTGAATGTTCCCACCAGAACCGGCTTCCAAACCCCATTCTCCAATCTGACAATGGACCTTACCGTTCCCAATTCGATGAAAGAACGAAGGGTATCTGTCGCCGGAAATGAAATGGAAGAGTCTTACGGGGACTTCCAGGAAGAAATGGATCAGATCAATAACGCATTCGCCGAAGTCATGATCGAGGGGGATTCGGCTCATCGTATTTTCACTTTCCCTATTCCCACTTACAATATCACTAAGGACTTTGACTGGGATAATGCAAATCTGGACAAAGTCTGGGAAATGACCGCCCGCTACGGGATCCCCTATTTTGCCAATTTTGTCAACTCTGATATGGACCCCGATGATGCTCGGTCGATGTGCTGCAGATTACGGCTTGATAACAGAGAAATACGAAATCACAACAAGAATACCGCGAAATTGGGAATTAATCTTGGCACAGAGAAACCCGCCGAAAATGAGGACCACACTCAAAGAAGAGGCGGACTTTTTGCAGCTAATCCTCTTACCGGATCAATCGGCGTTGTAACGATAAATCTTCCCCGCATCGGATATCTGGCTCGACGACAAATCCGCCAAGAGTCTCACCTACTGCCGCTCCCTTCGCAATCCATTTTCGAAAGTGTCGCGAGGTGCGTTCCTCGCACTGATCGACGAAAGGGCTTTGGACGGTATTTTCTCAGGTGTACCCGTTGGCGACGGGGGTTGGTACGGCATTTTCGACTCTGATGGTACGCCCCTTTTCTCTACGCGAAGCGAATCGCGAGGAAGCGATGACGGGATTACGGTAACTGTTACCGCGGATTCGTTCGACGGTACATTCATGGCCTTTTCTCCCTCTGTGTCATTTCTGAAGCCGCTCCGTTCGTT
>JAIVYW010000197.1:0-4116 GCA_048635215.1 Candidatus Atribacteria bacterium | reverse complement strand
GAAGAGGTCGGCCTCCGTGGAATACAATCCGCTCTTCATATGATCAAGGGTGACTTCGCATTTGCCGTTGAAGGCACCACCTCGCATTCTTCTCCGGATGAAGGCCTTGACAATTCCCCTTCGACCATATGCGGTAACGGCCCTGCGATAACCGCGATGGACAGAATGTCTATCGGTAATTCGGGATTAAAAAAATTACTTGAAGAGGTTGCTAGAATGAATAGCATCCCGTTCCAATATAAGATGACCGCTACAGGCGGGACAGAAACCTACTATTTGCTTAGACACAGAACGGGTATCCCTTCTATCTGTGTTTCCGTTCCGGTAAGATACATACACGCCCCCGTGGGAATGATTCTTATTAAGGATGTGGAAAACACCTTGAAACTGCTTGAAGAGGGGATCTCTCTTCTTCAGCTGAAGCTCAAAAAACTCTATGGAGGAAAGTGATGGCTTTGGATATTAAATTACTAGAAAAGCTTACGAGCGCTTTTGGCCCGTCAGGCCGTGAAGTTGCCGTTGCCGATCTTGTTTCAGAAGAATTAAAGACAATGAAATTGAATTCAAAAAGGGATGTACATGGCTCCACTCGTGTCACTCTGGGCAATTCGGGAAAGAAGATCCTTCTCGCTGCTCATCTGGATGAAATAGGCTTGATCTCCACATATATAGACAAGGACGGTTTTATCAAGGCCTCGCCGGTAGGCTTTGTTTATAAGGAAGGCCTTTTTGGGAATCGTGTGCAATTTGAAAATGGAACATGGGGGGTGATCTCGTCAGAGAAGACCCGTCCTAAACCGGAGATCGAAATGCATAAATTCTTCATCGATATCGGAGCAAAGGACAGGAAGGAAGCGGAGAAGCTTCTTCCCATCGGTACCTTCGGAGTTTTTGCCCGTGACCTGGTCAAGGCCGCAAACGGCAGGGTCATCTCAAAGGCATTGGATGACCGCATCGGTGTATATGTTCTGCTCAAGGTGATCAAGGAACTGGCATCGGCAGATCTGAAGGATACCGTGAATTTCGTATTCAC
The DNA here is from genome assembly GCA_048635215.1 of Candidatus Atribacteria bacterium. Taxonomy (GTDB): domain Bacteria; phylum AUK180; class AUK180; order AUK180; family AUK180; genus JAGLWT01. The sequence continues at coordinate 3,083 of JAIVYW010000197.1, read as the reverse complement.
CGTTCAAGAGGAATTTTCCGGACTCGGCGCCGCTACAAGCGCTTTCGGAATCGCCCCGCATATTGCCATTGCCGTGGATGTGACAGATTCTGATGATACCAGAGAAAATAAATATCTCAATATGCGGCTGGATTCAGGCCCCGCCATCAAGATAATGGATGCTTCTCTGATCTCTCATCCTAAATTGAAAGAGCATTTCATTTCAATCGCGAAGAAAAATAAGATACCGTATCAGCTAGAAGTACTTCCTTACGGCGGAACGGATGCCGGTACCATGTCATTGGTGAAAAAAGGCATTCCTTCTATTGGAATATCTATTCCCACAAGATATATTCATACTCCATCCGAGATGATATCGTCAACGGATGTTGAAAATACCATCAAACTCCTTGTTGCAGCGGTCAAAGGTAAAATAGGGGGTGTCCTGTGAAGCAATCCGCCACTGCGGCCGACTTTATAAGGAACTCATTTTCAGAGAAAATTGATCTTGCTATTGTTCAGGGCTCCGGCATCAATATCACCGATTCAGAATTTGAGGAGCTGTTCTCCGTCAAATTCACAGATATTCCGGGTTTCCCGCACCCCACGGTGGAAGGCCATGGAGGTGTATTTTCCATTCAGAGATATCAGGGGAAAAACATCGCATTTTTCAAAGGCCGTATCCATTATTATGAAGGGTACTCCATGTGGGAAGTCGCGTTTCCTGTAAGACTTATGCACCATTTGAAGATATCGAAAGTGATCTTTACCAATGCTGCCGGCTCGGTCAACAGGGGGATACTTCCCGGCGATCTCGTTCTCCTGAAGGATTATATCAATCTTGTGCAGGATAATCCTCTGATCGGACATCCGCCGGATACCGGCCCGAGATTTATTGATATGTCAGCTCCCTTCAATGCGGATATGCGTGAAAAGGCAAAGAACATATTGCGTGATCTTGATATTGACCTCAAAGAGGGGATGTATTGTTTTCTTACAGGGCCGACTTATGAAACTCCTTCGGAAGTGAGAATGGTGTCTCTTCTCGGCGCCGATCTTGTAGGAATGTCTACGGTCCCGGAGATCATCATGGCGCGGCAATTGGATATGGACATTCTGGGACTGTCCCTTTGCACTAATCTGGGTACCGGGCTGTCGCAAACAGAACTTTCACATGAAGAAGTGATACAGATCGGTAAAAAGGCGGAAAACAAATTCCGGGGATTTATTAAAGGGTTCATAAATGTTCTTTGACGATATCAAGTGGAAAAAATACCCCCTTAATCAGAAGAAGGTCGAGGATTTCTCCTTCAAGAATGCCATTGAGCGCGATGTGGTATCCTTCTATATGCGCCGGAAAAAGGAGAATATCCTTCCTTTCTGGGATAAGGATTTTCCCCTGTATCTTGAATATGAAGCGGTATCACATGTTGTTCAGGCAGGTGAATTCGTGAAAGAGGTGCTGGGGGATGACAGTAAGGTCGCAGTGATATATGACCGCGATCTGGACGGCTATGGCGCTATGAAGCTGATGGCCCTGATCAACTCGGAACTCTCAAATTCTCAAAATGTATTTTACAAGGAATTTTGGGGCCCGATCCCTCTTTTCACAAAGGATGATGCGGAGAAGATCATATCTGACGGCTATGAGGCGGTCATACTTCTTGATATGGGCCAGAATTCCTCGGAAGGCCTGGAAGCCCTTATAAAGGAAGGCATATCCACTCTGGTCATTGATCATCACCTTCAGGATTATTATGAGGTACCCGGAGTGATCTATTATAATCCAAACTTTCACACAGGCGGCTATCCCTCTGCGGCCGGCATGGTATATTTATTGAAGCGACATCTGGAAAGGACTACCAATCCTGTTTTCCAGAAAACTTATATTCTTCTCGATGTTGAGACCACCGGAATGGATCCGGCTACTGATCACATCATCGAGATCTCTGCATTGAAGGTTACCGGCGGCGAGGTCGTTTCCCGTTTTAATTCCCTTGTTCACACAGATAAACAATTAAGCAAGGAGATAGTTGCCCTTACAAGAATAGATAATCGCCTGCTGAAGAATAAGGGGAAAGCCCCCAGGGCGCTCTTTCCTGTCCTTCACGGTTTTATCGCCGATCATCCGGTCGTTGCGCATAATGTTAACTTCGATATTTCTTTTCTGAATAATCATTTTAAGCGTTTCGGACTTCCGGTATTGACAAATGAGCTTATTGACACTGTAAATTTGTCAAGGAAATTTTTTAAGGGGCTGAGCTCATATTCTCTGGGCAATATAGTCAAAAGCATGAATCTTTACCGAGGCCCTTTTCACCGTGCGAAAAATGATACGAAGGCATTATACCGCCTTTTTCTTGAGATATTAAAGAAGGAAAATAATTTAAGGACCTTTTCCAGGGACGAGGCCCTTCTGATCTATTATATAACCGTATGTTCCGATAGAATGATGATAGACGGCATCAATTATCTTTTCATGAAGAAGATAGACAATTATATCGATTTTTCAAAGATACTGAGAGACACCAAGTACTCGGCCTATCTCATTAATTCATTTTATGTATATGATAAATTGATCCCTGTATTGAATTCAAAGCACCGTTCCGGAGAGATGGAGGAGATCGACGGCTTCTTCCGTTCCAAAAGATTGAATATTTTCAAGAGAAAGGCCTTTACCGAAGCCACGCCTAAAAAAGCATTGGAGATCGGCAGGGAATTGAATCCGAACGGTAATGTGCGTGTTATGCTGGTAGACAAGAAATTCGAATCGAGAAAAGGAGCTATCGCTGCCCAATTGGCCAAGAATCTGGATGCCCCGACGGTCATCCTTATTCAGGATACGCCGCTTTACGGTTCTTCGCGTTTCTTGAACGGAAATATTCTGAAATTCTTTGAAGAAAATCCGGAGCTCTTTTTAACCTTCGGAGGCCACGGAAAAGCTGTCGGGTTCACCATAGAAAATGTGAAGCTACCTTCATTTATCGAAAGATTTGAAGAATACAAAGGAGAGGCAGAAAAAGAGTTATTCCAGTCTCACCATATAATTATAACACATTGAGGGTAGAAAGTCAACCGTAAAGGTGAACATTCCGAAAGATAAT
>JAIVYW010000196.1:0-4187 GCA_048635215.1 Candidatus Atribacteria bacterium | reverse complement strand
AGACAGGAACATATCCGAATTTTCCGTAGGTGATACGGTGAAAGTATGGGTAAGGGTCGTCGAAGGAAGTAAAAGCAGACTCCAGGGTTTCCAGGGAGTTGTGATCAGAAAGAAAGGAAAAGGCATTGAAGCGTCCTTTACCGTACGCAGGGTTTCCATGGATGTTGGCGTTGAGAGAACTTTCCCATTATTTACACCTTCCATCGAGAAGATCGATGTGGTGAAAAGAGGAAAGGTCCGTAGAGCCAAGATCTATTACCTTAGAGACAGAAAGGGCAAATCAGCAAGAATTAAAGAACCAAGTAGAAAAAAATGATTTTCTTGGACGGCGGCCTTGAGGAAGGTTCGCCTTTCGATGCTGAAAACCTTTTACGGGAAAAAGGCTTTATCAGGATCTGCGGCATAGACGAGGCCGGCAGGGGTGCCCTTGCCGGTCCAGTTGTAGTTGGCGGAGTAATGATCTCTGAGAGGATCGAGGGGATAACTGACTCAAAGAAGCTTACTTCAAAGAGGCGGGAATCTCTCTTCCATCAGATCCAGATGCATTGTATTTCATATTGCGTCGGGATCTCTTGGCCGGATGAAATTGATAAGGTGAATATTCTCAATGCGACAAAGAATGCCGCCGTAAGGCTTGTCGCAATGCTTTCACCTTCGCCTCAGGTACTTTTACTTGATGCCTTGAAGCTTCCCATTGCCGATATTGAGCAGCACTCCTTCATTAAGGGGGATCTGCGGATCTACTGCATCGGCGCGGCTTCCATTATCGCGAAGGTGGTGCGTGACCGGCTCATGATCATATTGGGGGAGAAGTATCCACAATATGGCTTTGCGAAGCATAAGGGATATGGGACAAAAGAACATCTTGCGGCTATTAAGGAATTTGGGCCATCCGCCGTTCACCGCCGGAGCTTTGAACCGATGAGATCGATGGGAGAGGATAATTTATTTTCATGAATAAGCGCACAAAAGGTAAAAAATACGAGAAGATCGCCCGGACTTATCTTCAGCAGCGCGGCTGGACCGTTATAGAGGAGAATTACATCTTTGGACACAAGGAAGTTGACCTGATCGCAGTAAAAGCGGAAGAGCTTTGCTTCATAGAAGTGAAGTTCAGATATAGTTCCGCCTATGGCAGGGGATTTGAGTTCGTTGACAGTAGAAAGAAAAACAATGTCATGACTGCTGCGAAGGGTTTTCTGGCAAAGAGGAAAGGATACAGGAATTTTAATGTGACTTTCGGCATAGTTTCAATAACAGGAGAAGAAATTGATTTCAGGAGGGGCTATTTTAAATGGTAACAAAATTATTATCAGCTTCAATAGAGGGACTTGATTCCAGAAGGGTTGAGGTGGAGATTGATATCTCCGGAGGTCTGACCGCATTCACAATTGTCGGTCTGCCCGATAATGCAGTTAAGGAGAGCAGAGAAAGGGTCCGCACCGCGATCTCTTCCAGCGGATTTGAATTTCCGCTGAAGCGCCTGACGGTAAACCTTGCTCCCGCGGATATCAAGAAAGAAGGCTCATCGTATGACCTTCCCATTGCGCTCGGTATTTTAGCGGAAGACGGCCTGATTCCGGAACCTTCCGCGGATACGCTTTTTGCGGGAGAGCTTTCATTGAATGGCGAGTTGCGCCCCATTTCGGGCGGTATCTCCATTGCCATGCTCGCCAAGTCCAAGGATATTAGAAATGTGATCGTACCCAAAAAAAATGCGACGGAATGCGCGATCATAGAGGAAGTGAATGTTTACGGCTTTGATAATCTCTATGATGTCATAGAGCATATCAGAAACGGTACAGGTGTAAGGCATAAGGTCAATTTCGAGCAATATCGGGATCAACTTAATGATTACGCCTTGGATTTCTCAGATGTCAAAGGGCAGTATCTGGTAAAGAGAGCCCTTGAGATCGCCATTGGCGGCGGGCATAATATACTGATGATCGGCCCTCCCGGAGCGGGGAAATCAATGCTGGCCAAAAGGGTTCTTTCGATCATGCCGCGAATGGAGCTGGATGAGGCCATTGAGGTCTCCAGAATACACTCTGTCGCCGGGCTCACTTCCGGTGATCTTGTATCCATCAGGCCTTTCAGGGACCCGCACAGCTCAATTTCAAAGATCGGACTTATCGGCGGAGGTACCTTTCCCAGACCGGGAGAGATCTCACTTGCCCATAAAGGTGTTCTCTTTTTAGATGAGTTTCCTGAGTTTTCAAAGGCCTCTGTGGAAGCGCTCCGTGAACCTTTGGAGAATGGGGATATTACAATATCGCGTGCCCGTTCGACCGTCAATTTCCCGGCTGACTTTATTCTTGTCGCTGCCATGAATCCCTGCCCATGCGGATACTACAATGACCCGTATCATGAGTGCACCTGCTCTATGAATGAGATCCATCGATATAGAAAGAAGATCTCGGGCCCCATAATGGACCGTATAGACATGCATATCGAAGTGATGCCGGTGGCAGTTGAGGAATTGAAGGAACGCCCGCAGGGTGAAAGCTCAGAGATCATTAGAAAAAGAATAGAGGATGTCAGGGATATTCAGCGCGGAAGATACAAGAACGAAAGATTTTCGGAAAACGGCAATATGGATGATAAGACCTTAGAGGAATGCTGCTGCCTTGGAAAAGAGTCAGAGAAACTTCTTGTTGACGCGATGAAATTATACAGATTCTCCGCGAGGAGTTATAAAAAGATACTGAAGATCTCCAGAACGATCGCCGACCTTGAAGGTGCTGATGATATTATGCCGCAGCATTTAAGTGAGGCATTGAATTATAGAATAGTGGATAGGGGCATATGAGAGAAAAATTTATACTTTCGATCGATCTTGGGGGAAATGGAACTAAGCTTGCGATCATGGACAATACCGGAAGTATTGTTAAAAAGGGTAGATTTGCCACCGAAGCACAATTGGGAGTTGAGCGGTTCTTTAAAAAGTTAAAGAGCAAAATAGACAGTATGCTCAAGAAAGCCCTTATCACAAAGGATGACCTGGCTGCCATAGGTATGGGATCTCCAGGGCCTCTTGATATTAAAAAGGGAATAATGTATCACTCGGCGAATTTCCCGGGTTGGAAGAATGTCAATTTTAAAGAGTTCTTTTCAAAGGCATACGGCTTGCCTTCATATTTTGATAATGATGTTAACCTTGTCGCTTTTGGCGAATACTACAGGAAATTGCGGTCCCATTACAGCTATGTGATAGTACTCACACTCGGCACCGGACTGGGCGGAGCGTATATTGAAGACGGCAAACTTCTACACGGACGAGACGGCTTTGCTGGCGAATTCGGCCATATCGAGATCATGAACGATGGTATTGACTGCGGATGCGGTTCCGCCGGCTGCCTTGAGGCATATGTATCGGCAAGCGGAATAAAAAAGCGTTTGGAGCTCTTACAGGATGACCCTGTTAAGAAGAAGGAGTTTCTGAGCAAACTCAAGGAGTTCACTCCGAAAGAGGTCTATAAAGAAGCTGCTGCCGGTAATCCGCATGCGATTGAATTTTTTGAGCAAACGGGGCATTATCTGGGCATGGGCTTGACGACCATAACAAATATCTTTAATCCGGAAGCGATCTTCATCGGCGGCGGGATGTATCTTGCTTTGAAATATATTTTACCGACCGCGAGAGAATATCTTCGGACAAACGGCTTCCCCGAGATGGTTAAGGGGCTGCGTTTACGCCGAATAGATCTTTCTGAAAATTCCGCATTATACGGAGGTTATCTGCTTGCAAAAGAAAATCTATGAGAAACTTATTGTAGGCGACCTTGGTACCAATTGCTATTTGATCAAAGGAAGCACCGGCTATATCATCATTGATCCGGGAGACCGAGATATCCTGTCTAAGTTAAATGGAAAGAATATCTCAGCCATCCTGCTCACCCATTGTCATGACGACCATGCATGCGGTGTGCAAGCATTAAGAGAGAAATTCGACTGCCAGCTTCTAATGTCGGAGGATGAGTTGGAATTTCACAATATGGGTGGTTCGCTTTCCGAATTTCTCGATATGGACGGCTTCACACTGGAGCCGGATATTATTGTCTCCTCTCAAAGGGAAACACTCAACATAGATGGAGTTGCGATGGAGGCCTATTTGTTGCCCGGGCATACTCCTGGCGGGCTCGCTTTCTATTACGAGGGCCATCTTTTTTGCGGGGATCTCATATTTA
>JAIVYW010000195.1:0-4206 GCA_048635215.1 Candidatus Atribacteria bacterium | reverse complement strand
GATTGAGGTCTTCGATATAATGCCTGTCCATATTGGCCTCAAAACTTCTACCGCGCTTTCGTATCCTTTCCATTAAAGTATCCGTATGCGCCTGAAGATATATGATCATATCAGGAGTTGAGATCTGGCTTGAGAGAAGCCGCCAAAGGGTTTCGTACAAAGCGATCTCTTTTTCAGTAAGATTAAGATAGGCAAATATCCTGTCCTTTTCAAAGAAATAATCCGATACGACAAAGTTTGAAAAAAGATCCATCTGAAGCAGGTCCTGCTGTTGTTTGAATCTTGACAAAAGGAAAAATAATTGTGTCTGGAAGGCGTATTTGTCCGGATCGGCATAGAATTCTTCCAGAAAGAGGTTCTTCTCAACGATCTCTTTGACCAATTTGCCATTGTACCTTTCAGAGATTATCTGGCTCAATGTGGTCTTACCCACTCCGATAACTCCCTCGACAGCAATATATTTCCCGTTTTTCAGAAAATTCATATGGCTCTCTTCAGAAAATGACCCGCTAAATGCTTCAGATCTCCGTCCTGCCAGGCGATCTCCCCGTTTACCAGGGTATTTATCACACGCCATCTTGAATTTACATGAGAATAGGGATTCGCTCCGCTCAGCGACAGAGAAGGAAGTTCTATCGGACGGGATGAGATCTCCTTTATTATCGCGATATCCGCATGAAATCCTCTTTTCAATGCTCCGCGCTTCTTGATGCCGAAGAGTTTTGCCGGATTAAGCGAGAGCAATGCCGCCGCTTTATTGAAATTCTTCGGATTGTCAAAGAGCTCCAGAATGAGACGGAATGAAAAACCGATAGAAGGCAGTCCCATCGGGATCCTGCTGATATCCTTTGAGGATAGCTTTTGGTCCTTTGTAAATGCGCAATGGTCAGTGGTTATGATATCGGCCTTTCCCTTGAGAACAAGCGCACGCATCGCCGTCATCGCGTCCTTGTCCCTAAGCGGCGGCGCAAAAGTGTAAAGATAATTATCATTCCTTTCCAGCAGCATATCGTGGAGAAATAGGTATTGCGGGCATGTCTCCCATGTGATCTTGGCGCCCTTCTTACGATAATTATTTATTATGGTCCAGCTTGCCGGCAATGTGGTATGGACAATATGAAGATGCACGCCTGTATTCATAGCGAGAAAGCACATTCTGTTAACGGCTTCCAACTCACAAAGTGGTTCTCTGATCTTGGAAAGATTTTCAATGACCGGCGGCATATGCCGCAGATTCTCTTTGACCATGCCGTCATTTTCACAATGGACCTCCAATATCGCTGCCGCCCTTTTGACATGAAGCATGAGATCCCTTATCTGCCCGTCATTCAGCATCCACCCGTTCTTGGAATAGGTGGTGAATATCTTGAATGAAGTTATCCCCTTTGCCACATACCCCTTGATGTATTTATAATTCACCGGTGTGGTGATCACCTTATGGAATGAGTAATTCACAAAGGCGCCGTTGACGGGAATTTCTTCAGTATCCTGCGGAAGATAGTCGATAACAGAGGTAATTCCCTGAGAAGCCGCCAAAGCAGCGCTTTTCTGGAAATCCCCCGCGGTATGATGCTCGCCCTGCTGAAGGGATAGATGTGTATGAGCGTCGATCAGGCCGGGGAACACGAATGAATTGGTCGCGTCGATCAGGCGGTCGAATTTCTTGTCTTTTGTACTTATCTCGGAGATAAACCCGTCCTTCACATAGAGATTGGCCCGTTTTACCCCGTTGGGGAGAATAAGATTACCGTTTGCTATCTTCAGTATCATCGCTCTTCTCAAAATATACGATCTTCTCGTTTTCCTTTTTCAATTTCAAATCTTCCCTGGCAATCTTCTCGATCAGATAATCGGGAGATGACTTCATCCGGAGTATCTCCTTCTGCAATGCATTGTTCTCAATACTCAACTGCTCGATATCCTTGTCCAATACGGAGATCCGCTGCTTCAATTGTATATTCTCCTTGATGCCTCCGGGACTGTTCCAGTAGACAATGGAAAAAAGCACAATAAGGATGATTATGGCAAGGAGTATCAGGAAAAATGCCAGCTTATTGAATTCCTTTTTTCTTGTTCTTATCATTGGTTAGCGAAGGGATCCTTATATTGGGAACCTTCCAATTCTTCCTCTATGCGGAGCAATCTGTTATACTTCGCGATCCTTTCTCCTCTGGAAAGTGATCCTGTTTTTATCTGTCCCAGATTAAGGGCGACAGTAAGATCGGAAATAAAAGTATCTTCGGTTTCGCCCGAACGATGAGAGACGACTGTCGTATAACCGTGGCTGCGGGCCAATTCAATGGTCTCGATCGTTTCTGTCAGGGATCCGATCTGATTGAGTTTGATCAGAACAGAATTAGCGATACCTTCCTTTATCCCTCTCGCGACGCGTTTGATATTCGTTACAAAGAGGTCATCACCGACGATCTGTACCTTATCGCCGAGCTGATCGGTCATATCCTTCCATCCTTCCCAGTCATCCTCTCCGAGGCCGTCCTCGATGGATACAATTGGAAATTCCTCAAGCAGTTTCTTATAGTATTTGATCATATCCTTTGAGGAGTGCTCTTTTCCCTCGAAGATATATTTTTTCTTTTCTCCATCATAGAATTCGGATGCCGCGCAATCCAAAGCGATGGATATCTGTTCTCCCGGTTTATATCCGGCATCCTTGATCGCCTCGACGATGATCTCAAGCGCTTCTTTATTAGACCCAAGATTCGGAGCGAAGCCGCCCTCATCACCCACTGAAGTATTCAGCTTTTTGGATTTCAGTATCTTTTTCAACGATTGAAATACCTCGCTCGCGGCGCGGTATGCTTCTCTGAAATTCGGAAAGGTCCTCGGCAATATCATAAATTCCTGAATATCGACATTATTGTCGGCATGTGAGCCGCCATTGAGAATATTCATCATGGTAATGGGCATAATACGGGGAACGACACCGCCCAGATACCTGTAAAGGGGCATTTCAAAGTAAGCGGCTGCGGCTCTGGCAACGGCAAGTGAAACTCCAAGTATCGCATTTGCGCCCAGGACCGATTTATTCTCCGTTCCATCCAGAGATATCATTCTTTTATCGATGGCGACCTGATCTGTAACATCCATACCCAAAAGGGTGGGAGCTATACGGTCATTAATGTTTTCAACCGCTTTCAGAACGCCTTTGCCGTGAAAACGCTTCTCATCGCCGTCCCTTAATTCCAGCGCCTCATGTGTACCCGTGGAAGCTCCCGAAGGAACCTGTGCGATCGCACGGATCCCGCATTCCAGCAATATCTCCACTTCTACGGTCGGATTGCCTCGTGAATCAAGTATCTCTCTTCCTCTTATGTCATCAATATGCATCATTTGAGCCTCCCTTTTCTCCGGATACTATCTTCAGTCCGGAAGAAGTGCCTAATCTTGTGGCACCTAACTTTATCATTTCAGCAGCGGTTTCAACATCCCTGACACCTCCGGAGGCCTTCACTTCCATGGAGTCGCCTACGGTCTGTTTCATCAGATACACATCTTCAAAAGTTGCTCCGCCGGTTGAGAATCCCGTGGATGTCTTAACAAAGTGAGCGCCCGCCCGCTTTGAAAGAAGGCTGGCTTTGATCTTTTCCTCATCGGTGAGGAGGCATGTTTCAAGAATGACCTTGACCGTTTTGCCGGCTGCCGCCTCGACCACCAGCCGGATATCTTTTTCGACCAGTTCATGATCACCGCTTTTCATCGCGCCTACATTCAATACCATGTCGATCTCGTCCGCGCCGTCCTCTATCGCCTTATTGGTTTCAAACGCCTTGACCTCGGAGATATTCGCGCCCAAGGGGAATCCGATGACAGTAGCTACAAGCACCTCTGTCCCTTTCAATTCCTTCTTCGCTCTCTTGACATGGACGGGGTTGACGCAAACCGCTTTGAACGAATGCTCAGCAGCTTCCCTGCAGAGCTTGTCGATATCATCATATGTGCCCTGGGGTTTAAGATAAGTGTGATCGATGTACTTTGAAAAATCCATAGCCGCTCCTTCTTGTTTTACTTCTTCTGTATTTTCAGCTTCATTAATTGCTTCCGCTTTTGTTTCTTTTGCTTCCCCGGCTTCCTTGATGACTATCTGCGGAGTAAGCTCCAGGTCCTCAAACCCCCTGATATCAAGGGTGAGTGCCATTTTCATGGATGTGAGGACATTGATACCGAGAGAGGCGATCTTATTCTTAA
>JAIVYW010000194.1:0-4207 GCA_048635215.1 Candidatus Atribacteria bacterium | reverse complement strand
GATATGACCTTCTATGATGACCGTAATAATCCCCCTCTCTGTCTTGAATGTTTCTATGAAAAACTGCATTTCGATCTTTCCTGATATTATCTCGAACACCTCATCCATTTTCTCGCCGAGAGCGTACTTCTCCATCAGGACTTCCGCCTGATGAACAAGGACCAATCTTTCAAGATCATTATTCAAAGCCGTTCTCTTGACACCGAGATAGTTTATAAATCCGATAAAGAGTATTTCCAGAATAAGCAGGGAAAAAATGATTTCGACAAGGGAAAAGCCGGGTTTATTAGTATTCTGATTTGTAATTAGAACATTAGAAGACATCAATAACTCCTCCTGCAATGCCGAGCATGAAGAAATCATCCGGCTCAATCGACCGGCATACGGTCACTCCGGATAAGGTTTGTTCAACTCCCACTGATTCAAAATCGCGGGAGTAGATCGAACCGTTAATATTTCCCTTTATCTGCGAAACTCCGTAATTGACTACTTTTCCCGAAAATGCCGCATCCTTGTACTTTTTGAAATGCAGAAGGCCGGGAGAATCGAAACTGTTAATTGTTTCGGGGAGCAATAATATATTTCCTATGAAAGAGGCGTTGTCCCTTATAGTTATACTGCATGGGCTGAATTTACTCTTTTGCTTTCGGGATATTCCAAGTATATTGGTCCTTTTTAGATGTGATTCATCCGAGGCTTCAAATTGCTCAAAGCAGACGATCTCGGCGTTCACAGCTCTGCTCTGTTTGAGAAAAAATATCCGGGGGGCCACAATGCAGGAATCACGGATCAATGTATTTTCAGAAAAGTATATATCCTTGTCCGAAATGATCAATGCATTTGAGATCTCAATGTTTTTTGAAAAACGCGCACCCTCACAATAATACTCCTCTCCCGAAATGATTATACTCTCTTTTTCGCTTGAATATGTTTTCGCTACAGTATGAAGGGTTACTCCTTTGGATTCTTTCTTACCCCGGAATAATGAGATGAGCATTTCTATGAACCTCTCATCAACACCTTCAAAAAGATCGTCCGCTGTCCACCTGTGACACGAATCTACATCAGCATAGGACTTTCCCTCATATACCGACAACGGAGAAGCGACACCACCGGAAATATGCGTATCATTGCCAATATTCAGGCGTTTGACATCATTTCACGATACTATCGCATATTGAAATGGATATCTGTTGAATACAAGATGCCTATATCCCTTGTCATTAACAATATGAAGATTTCCGCCTGGAAGGAAATTGAGATCATCTATCTTCTCACCTTCATAGAATTTTTTCAGCATCCGGCTAATGGAGGAATGCGCTTTGTTCTTATCTTCTATGATCTTGATATTTTTCCGCATGACCGCTCTTTTGGTATTTGTGATATTATTGATCAGGATAAAGGACAGTGAGAAGAACACCAGAGCGAGAAGGATGAAAATATAGCTGAATCCGCCTCTACCAGACACTGAACTTCTTCCTGAATCCTTCTTTTTCCAGAATAACATGGTCTTGCCCGATATGTATGATCAGCCACCCGGTGACCGTATCCCCTTCTGAAACCGAAATAGTCAATCCGGTCTTATTCTGTTTAAACATCGCGTTCATCTTGCCGTTGACCTTGGAGATAGCGGACAAGGCATAATCAAAGGGAGGCATTTCACTATCAGCGGAACCTCTGTACTTCGCAGGCAATGAAAATGGATCTCTATTCATACTGAGCAGGATAGGTAGATTCGGATTTGTTTCTGTAATCTCCATGACTGTGAGCTGATGGGATTGCGCGGAGGGATTGTTTCCGCGGGTCAAAACGGCAAAGCAGAAAAAAATCTCGACCAGCATAAATACCGCGATGGATAGAAATAAGGCCGTGAAGAAGATCTTTGTTCTCATTCCAGATCAACCTCCAGTACAAAGACGGTATTCAATCTTCTCTTGCGCATTTTCATTGTCAGATCTTTGATCCTGAGGGTCTTTTTACAATTCGCAATGGCTTCAAGACATTCAGCGGTTTTGCTGAAGTTCTCTTCCAATTGCACGGTTATCATTCCGCTCTGCTTGTCTTTCAGTTGAGACATGCCTTTGGGCACTATTTTATTACTTCCCAGCAGATTTGAAATGACCGTCATTGCGTCCACGATGGACCCGAAGGTCCTCTTTTCAATGTACTCCGAAATAGCGGTGTTCAGCTTCTTCTCGTGCTTCTCTATCTCTTGTGTCTGTTTCAGGGCGTAAGACATGCGGGATAATGTATTCGTATCAGCATAAAAATCATCCTTATAACTTCCATATAGATTGGCCGCCAGCAGGAGAAGAACGAATAACACAATATTTATTGCAGTAAGGATACTAACTGCTTTTCTATTCATCTTGTGATAATTTGAGCGACAATGAGAAGTTTATCCCGTCATCGGTCTTCTCGATGCTACCCGGTTCAAGTTCTTTGAACTGCTTGTATTCTTTCAATCCCGAAAGAAATTTTGTCAGATTTGCCATCTCCGTACATAAGCCGTATATCACGAGGATATGCTCATCTCTGATCCGGGACACTTCCAGTGATTGAAAAAATATTTTTTTGTCAGTTATATTGATAACGGCTTCAATCGCCTTTAATACTTTCTTCGATTCTCCTTCGACACAACAGTCATTCAAAAAAGACTTATACGATGTGCCAGATATTCCAGAGTGGCCGGAGAATCAACTTCTTACATTTGAAAAACAAATGTTGGGTTTTTATATAACCGGACACCCCTTAGCGCGCTATTCCAAAACGCTGGGCACCTATGCAAGTTACAACACCCAAGAACTTGCACATCTTCAAGAGGGTCAAGCTATTTCGATAGGAGGAGTTATTGGAAAAGTAAAAAACATCACTACTAGAAAGAATGAAAGGATGGCCATTGCAGGACTTGAAGACTTAAACGGCTTCATTGAAGTCTTAATCTTTCCCAGGACATATTCCCAATACATCCCAATGATCACAACTAATTCAATCGTCTTTATTAAGGGCAAAGTGAGCTTGCGAGATAAAGACCCCAAGGTCATAGCTGAAGAAATAATTCCTTTACAAGAAGTACATAGGCGCTATACCAGTTCCATAAACATCAATCTACTGACTACAGGCCTTGAAGAAGATATGCTCTTAAAACTTAAAGACATCCTTAAACGTCATCCTGGTAACGTACCTGTCTTCATAGGCTTACAAAGCCCTGATCAGCAGCGAATACAAGTAGTAGTCAATCCTGAATTCTATGGTGACCCCTGCGAACAACTTATCGATGAAATCGAAGCTGCCCTAGGAGAAGGGGTAGTTATCCTAAGAAAATAACCCAACGTCACAGCATAAGTCAGATAAAATCATAAGTTTTTGCTTTTTTCTTGACAGCACAATCGTTTGATGCTATATTATTTAAGTCTTGAATTTACTTATAGTTAAGTAAAAGGGGGTGAGAGAAAAAATGACTAAGAAAGAGATTGTCTTGAAGATTGCTGAAGACACTGGAATCAAGCAAGTCGACGTTAAAAAAGTAGTACAACGAAGCTTAGACGAAATTGTTGCCGCACTGGCAAGAGAAGAGAGAGTCGAGCTGAGAAACTTTGGAATCTTCAAGGTAAAGTCCAGGCGTGGTAGAACAGGAAGAAATCCCCGCACAGGAGCAGCTGTTCCGGTTCCTCCTAAGAAAGTAGCTGTATTTAAACCAGGCTTAATTATGAAAAGAGATATTAAGTAGGCGCTCATATCCACAATGACGAATGGTGCAACCGCTGGAACATGCAACGGTATCAATAATTAAATGCATAGAAACTGCAAAGGCCTCGCACTTTAGAACGAGGCTTTTTACACAATACATTTTCTACACAATGAGAATAAAAGCAATTAGAGGAACGAAAGATATCCTGCCCACCGAAGCACATACGTGGCGCCAACTCGAAGAAAAAGCAAGGGAGCTGTTTGCATTATATAACTATGATGAAATTCGCACTCCTATCTTAGAAGAAGCTCATTTATTTACCCGCAGTATAGGTGAGAGTTCAGACATAGTTCGTAAAGAAATGTACGCCTTCCTTGACCGAAAAGAAAGGCTTCTATGCTTGCGCCCTGAAGCAACTGCCTCTGTGGTAAGAGCCTATCTTGAACATGATCTTGACAAGGGAGAAGCCCTAAGTAAGTTTTTCTACATTGGCCCTATGTTTCGTGCTGAACGTCC
>JAIVYW010000193.1:0-4225 GCA_048635215.1 Candidatus Atribacteria bacterium | reverse complement strand
AATGATAAATACGAAATATTGATTTTCCGGTTACGGGTGTGCATCTTTTTCCACTTCGTACATCGCACCTCGTACTTCGTACCACTTTTATCACCTCGTACATCGTACATCCAACCTCGTACCAAGAACTGCGCAGCAGTCTTTTGGGTTGGTCGCCCGGCGCTGCCGGGCTCCCGTTGAGCGGATGCGGGAAGGAAATACAGAAATGGAAAGTGTCATCCAGAGGGAGTTTGCGACCGTGGGATCCAGTTTTATTTCATCCTATCTTTTCCCAAATTCACACGCGACAAACCACACATCATACTTCACACCTCGTTCGCCATGTGAACGACTGTCATCGTATCTATGACAGAGGATAAATCAGGCAAAAATGGTGCGCAACCTTTTCTTGAGGTCCTTTTCCGCCAATTTCTCTTCAGTGATAAGCGCGTTCAGTAAATGATCCACATTTTCCTTTTTACTGCTTTTATCATGGCAGTAATAGGGCTTTCCGACACGGATGGAGGCAATGCTGTAGGGCTTGGGGATCTCCATGCCGTCCCATGTATTAAGAATAAACTTCTTATACAATGCCGCTGCGACCGGAATAACCGGAATTCCCGTTTCAGCGGCATAGATAACAGCCCCCGCCTTGAAGGAATGCCGCGGCCCGATTGGGCCGTCAGGGGTCAATGCCAGACTTCGGCCCTGATTCAAAAGATAAAACCCTCTTTTTAAGGCGGATACCCCGCCGCGGGTAGAAGATCCGCGGAAAATGCCATATCCAAAAAAGTTCAATACCGGCACCAGAAGCCCGGCATCCTTTGAGAGGGAGATCAGTGGAATATACCCATTATGCCTGAAGCGGTATAAAATTATAGGGATATTATGATGCCAGAAAACAAAAATAACAGGCCGTCTCTGCTCCATCATCTCTTTTGCCAAAGGATCAGAAATTACTTTTATGTTCGATGAAAAGCACACAAGTGATTCCAATAGCAAAATGACTTGGCCTGCCGCCTGCTCGAGAAATGACATTATTCCACTGTTACTGATTTCGCCAGATTTCTGGGCTTATCGACATCGCGGTCTTTGAATACGGCAATGTGGTAGGCAAATAACTGAAGGGGAATTATTTCAAGAAATGGATATAATTCCGGTATTGTTTGAGGAACCTTTATTACAGCATCTGCTAAATTATCAGGTATTCCGTTGTGTTCGTCCGTAAGAAGAATTATCTTTCCCTCCCTCGCCTTGATCTCCTGAATATTGGAAAGCGACTTTTCGATGATGGCATCTGTAGGGGCAATGAAAAAAACAGGAAAATCTGGATCTACCAGTGCAAGAGGCCCATGTTTCATTTCTCCTGCGGGGTAACCTTCTGCGTGTATATATGAAATCTCTTTCAATTTCAGGGCACCTTCAAGTGCAATTGGAAAAGAGAAATCTCTTCCCAAGTACAGGAAAGAGTGGTAATTTGAGTATTGCCGCGCCAGATCTTTAATGAACCCGGGATCATCTTTAAGAATAGTATCCATTTTCTCAGCAAGTTTTTCCAATTCCTTGAGAATTATAAGGGCGCTTTTCAAAGACAGCGTCTTTTTCCGGCCGATATATATCGCGATCAGAAGCAATCCAAGCGCTTCTGAGAGAAATGCCTTTGTCGACGCTACACCGATCTCCGGTCCGACATGTATATAAAGCCCTTGGTCCACTTCCCTCGAAATAGAAGAACCGACGACATTGACGATACCGAATACCTTGGCGCCCTTGGATTTGGCTTCTTTTATAGCGGCAATAGTGTCGGCCGTCTCACCCGATTGTGAAACGGCTATGACAAATGTGTTCTTGTCGATTATAGCGCTTCGATATCTGAATTCTGAGGCATATTCGACTTCGACGGGTATTCCGGTTAACTTCTCGAGATAGTATTCTCCAAGAAGTCCCGCATGCCAGGATGTTCCGCAGCCCAATATTACGATCCTGCGTATATCATGAATTGTATTCCCCGGAAATAAGTTGGTCATTCCACCTAATCTCGTGGTCCCTTCCTCATGATTAAGATGCCCCGCCAGGGTGGCGTTGAAGCTTTTCGGCTGCTCGTGTATTTCTTTTAACATGAAATGGGAATAACCCTCTTTTCCGATCTGTGTCTCATCCCAGTCCAGGGAAAGCGATTTTCTATTGACCGTAATATTCTTTTTATTGAATATCCTTATGTCATTAGCGGTTATTACAGAAAGTTCCTGATCCTCAAGGTAAATTATCTTCTTGGTGTATTTGATTATAGCGGTGGCATCTGATGCAATGAAATTTTCATTTTCACCGACGCCGATGATCATTGGTGATGAGTTCCTTGCGGCAACTATCTTGTCGGGTTCTCTCTTTGAGATCACGACCAATCCGTATGTACCCTCTACCTTATCAAGCGCCATCTTCACGGCCTGTTCCAAGAGAACTCCTTCCTCGTAGAAATTCTCAATAAGATGTGCTAATATTTCACTATCTGTTTCTGATTTGAAAGTATGCCCGTCTTTTTTAAGATGCTTCATAAGTGAGAGGTAATTCTCAATGATGCCATTATGTGCAATAGATATTTCTCCAGAACCTCCGGAATGGGGGTGTGAGTTCTCCATTGACGGCTTTCCGTGTGTTGCCCACCTTGTGTGCCCGATACCCAGCGGTGCCGATAGGTTCTGCGGCAGTATCTCATTCAAATGGGCGACTCTGCCCTTGTCCTTATAGGTATCCATTGCCCCGTCTGATATCACAGTAAGGCCCGCGGAATCATAACCGCGGTACTCCAATTTTCTCAGACCGTCCATTATGGCGTCAACGGCATTGTTCTTCCCGATATATCCGATAATCCCGCACATATTAGAGCCCTCTTTTCACATATTCAGCAAATGTCTTTTTGTCGATCGCCCGATGAAACCCTTCCCTGGCATCGATCAGGCCCTTTTTCACGAGGTCCTTTAAAGATTGATCAAGAAGCATCATACCTTCCTTGGTGCTGGTTTGAATTACGGTACCCAATTGGAAGGTCTTGCCTTCTCTGATAAGGCTTCTCACGGCATAGCTTCCCATCATGATCTCCAATGCCGCTACTCTGCCCTTTCCATTCTTCTTTGGAATAAGCTGCTGTGCGATAACCGCTTGAATGGTCTCAGCGAGCTGAGTACGGATCTGTGACTGCTGATGCGGAGGAAAGACATCGATTATTCTGTCGATGGTGGCTGCTGCTGAATTGGTATGAAGCGTTCCGAATACAAGATGGCCTGTTTCCGCGGCGGTTATTGCAAGGGATATGGTCTCATAATCCCTCAACTCACCAACAAGTATAATATCCGGATCTTCACGCAGTGCGCTTCTCAGTGCATTTGTAAAGCTGAGAGTATTGGTCCCGAGCTCCCTTTGATTGACTATACAATTGATCGGTTTGTGCACGAATTCAATTGGATCTTCAATGGTCAGAATATGATCATAGCGTATTTGATTGACTTTATGTACGATCGCAGCCAGGGTTGTTGATTTTCCGGATCCCGTGGGTCCTGTGACGAGGACCAGTCCATTGTTCTTATTGGCGAGTTTCTCAAGATACGGAGGCAGGCCCAATTCGGTAAGTGTCATTATTTTGGTCGGAATGACCCTGAAGACCCCTGCCATCCCAAGACGGTTGTAAAAGGCGTTTACCCTGAATCTGGCAAGTCCTTCGATCTCATAAGCACAGTCAAGTTCCATGGTCTCTTCTATCTTTATGCGCTGCTTATCTGAAAGCACCTCACCCATAAGTCTCTTTATGTCCGCCGGTGTCAGAGGCGGCAAATTCATCTTGACCAGAGAGCCATGCACTCTCAGTGTCGGGGGAAGTCCAACGGTCAAGTGAAGATCGGACCCGCTGTTCTTTACAAGGGCGGTAAGAAGATGGCTTAGTGAATATGTATTTTCCATTATATCCCTCCCAGTGTACTGCTCCATAAATACCATGTCAATGGAATGCTTAGATTTGAGGCAATTCCAACGCTAAATGCAGTTTGAAGTTTGAAGTGTGAAGTGTAAAGTGAGGATAAGAAAGAAGATGGATTTCCGCTCCTCGATGTAATCAGGGTTCCCAAAGTCATGCACCTGGGAATGACAGAGGACAGGTCAAGCCCTGTCCCTACGGGGGAATTAATCCCCCAACCTTTAACCTTTGAACATTTCAACTTTTGAACATTCTTCTCCCTGTCAGCCATTGTTATGGTAT
>JAIVYW010000192.1:0-4227 GCA_048635215.1 Candidatus Atribacteria bacterium | reverse complement strand
CGCCGGTAAAATGAATATACTTCAAGCCGGCTGCCTTCCATTCCTTGATCAGCCGCAGATATGTATCGAGTTTAAAGTCGCCGCATCCCAGCTGTTTCCGGCCTCCATCGCTGGGGATCATATGCGGGCCATTGCAGTATGCGCATCGCAGATTACACCGATGCGTCAGAAAGAGTGTAACCCTCTTCATAGGAGGCACACTCCCTGCGATAGGATTGCCGCGCCCGTCAAGAATTCCCATAATGCCTTCAACGCGTCTTTTTAATTCATCCGGGAAAAGGAGATCGATAAATTTACTTCTCATTGTTGCCTCCATCCCCTCCCTCGCATCTATACCAATATAGGAGCAAGGTATGTGCCTTTACATTTTACCTATATCTCATTACTTACGATAGGGATTGATCTTGAGACATGAATAGTTGCACAATTTTTGTGCGATTTCGGGGAGGACTCACTGCGATGCAGCGAAATGAAATATAGAAAGATTCCCTGAAGAATTTATGTTCCAATCAACTTAGAGGAGAGGAATGAACTGGTCACAAATTGTGACCACCTAAAAAGTATGAAGTATTCATCAACTTTACCATATCTATTTACTGAGCAAGGGATTGCCATGCTTTCAGCAGTATTAAGAAGCGAAACTGCGATTAAGATTAGTATAGAAATAATGAAGGCCTTTGTCGCTATGAGAAAATTTCTTATTAAGAACGGAGAAATATTTTATCGATTGGAAAAATTTGAAAGAATCCAACTTAATCATACTAAGAAATTCGAAACAATATTCAAAGCGTTGGAAACTAAGGATAATCCTCCCAACCAAGGTATTTTCTTTGAAGGACAAATATTTGATGCCTATAAATTTGTATCAAAACTTATTCGTTCTGCAAAAGGGTCAATTATTCTGATAGACAACTATATTGATGAAAGCGTTTTAACCTTATTGACCAAACGAAAGGAAAATGTGACAGTTTCAATTTATACCAAGAAAATCACAAAGCAGCTTCAACTTGACCTAACTAAACACAATGCTCAATATCCGCCAGTGAGAATTGAGGAGTTCAAGAATGCACACGACAGATTTCTAATAATTGACAATCGAGATGTTTATCACTTTGGCGCATCATTAAAGGATCTGGGTAATAAATGGTTTGCATTTTCCAAATTTGGAAAGGAAGCATTAGAAATTCTGAAGAGATTGAATAAGGCTTAACGCGGATTTCACAATTCACTTCTCGCCTTGTCCCTTGTGCTCTGCAAAGCATAGCCCAACACCTATTTCACCACTTGGAACCTTGAGCCTTTGAACTTTTGAACGCTGCGCCTCTGCGCAGCATAATTCTTCACTTCTGGCACCATTATTAAGGAATTTTTCCGAATAAGCATATTAGCGTCATCGGCGTTTGCCTACTTACTTACGAAGTTTCTTCACGGGTAATTATGCCAACTATGCCAACCACCGTCCCCATATTTGCGTTCCCTAAAATCTCGCCGTATAGATCCCCATGGCTCCGCCTTTCAGCGGGACGATATCAAGAGTACCGAGCTTCATTTCCGGAATATAGCGGTTTCTGAAGGTCTTCCAGGTCAGATATGAGCTTAGACAGCCGGTGATCAGTGAGGTTCCGAAGTACCATTCAGTATCCACATCACCATCTTTATCGAACATGAATACCACACCCGCGCCGACAAGAGAGCCCGCAACCTGTGAAAGTAATGTCAGGGACCCTTCACTCTCTTTAAAATGAAGGTACTTTCTTAAGAAATAATCACCTGCAATAAAACCCGCCATGGTAAATGGGATCATAAACGAAGCGACATCGGAGGGGTCTTCCCATGTGTCGGCAATATCTATTGACAGAAGAGCCATCTGCAGCCCTATAACGGCACCTGTTCTCATCATATATGAGTCACCGGCCGTCAACTCTCTATTCTTTCCGTAGAAATATCCGGCCGCGCAACTCAAGACAGAGGTTAAAGGAGCAATAGCGCAATTGATCTTGTGATCTTCAAAATCATCAACTCCCTCGAAAAATGTCGCCATTAATAAAGAACCCCACAATAAGCCCATATCGCCCCATGCTGCCATTTGCTCAGCGGTACCATCATTTATCTTAAATTTCTGTGAAAGGGCCATGCCGACGGCAGCGGACCCCATGCTCGTGGATAATCCCCAGGCAAAGAGATTATTGCCATAATTCGGAGCGGAATAATCAAGGATGGACATTGCTAATAAATGCCCCCAGGCAATGCCGCGGTATCCCCCGTATAAAAACATTCGGACATCGGCCGACGATACATATTTATTCTTTGTAAGATAAAAAGGTACAAAGAAGCCGGCGCCGGAGCCAAGAAGGTACATACCCGTACCGATATTGACATCATCTATGTCAAGTGCGATCGGCAGTGCCCAGGCCCAATATGTCATAGAAAGGATAGTTGATGACAGGACCAGGGCCTTTCTTGAGCTTTCCTCGTCCTCTTCCACTATTACAACGGGTCTGCTGAATATCGAATCAATACGGTCACGAAGCATCAGCAATTCATCTTTTTCAATTATCTGTATATTCCTGTACACACCTCCCGGAGAAGAATAGCGGATCTCCAAAGAGAGTCCCGCGGTATCCTCATAGACCTCTGCGGAGAGGAAGTTCTCAAATTCCGGGAAAAGCTGAAGATTGAGTTCATGTTCCTTCGTAATAGTGAACACCTCACCCTTGGAATCCAATTCCATTTGACGGCTATCGCCGTAAATGCCTGCAACAAATACAATGCAAAGAAGCGTTAATAATGTAGATTTCATACTACCCCCGTTATTTTATTTCAAAGAGATTTCCCGAAGCATCTTCGAGAAATAGCACCTGTCTTTCGCCGCGGTCAACCCGGAAATGTTTCACTGAGAATCTCTTACAGCGCGACAATAAAGCATCTTTATCCTCTATCTTAATGGCCAAATGGCCATATGTACTCTTTTTTGAGTTAGTGTCAATAAAGACTTCTATTTTCAAATCTCCCGTTCCGAAAACCAATACCTCTACATCCATCTTGACACCGAATACCTGACCGGCAGTCTTCTCATCGAGAGTGAATGTATACAGCAGCTCAAATTCAAAGACACCGATAAATATATCTTCAGCGGCCTTTTTTGAAATTGAGGACAGGGCGTAATGATCTATCGACTTCATGCCTTCTCACATTGAGGTAATTCATCGTAAAGCTGAGAAATGCTCTTTTTCAGAACCGGATGTACAAGGTCCGCCTGAAGCTCAAGCATTGAGCGCAATACAAATTCTCTTTTTTGCAGATGCGGATGCGGGATAACAATATCCTCAGAATTGAATATGCCGATATCTGAAAATAATATATCCATGTCTATGATCCTCTGTCCCCATTTCTCTGTATCAACTCTTCCCATATCCTTTTCAAAGTGCTTCAAGGCGGCGATCAGTTCTTTGGGTGATAATTCGGTCTCATATTCCACGATCGAGTTTAGAAAATCCGGCTGATCCGTTTTACCCCAGGGAGCGGTCACTATCCTCGTACTCTCTCTAATAACACTGCCTGCTGAATTAAGTTTCGCGAGTGCGGCATCAAGATTTAAGCGAAGTTCTCCCATATTTGTACCCAACCCCAAATAGTATTTCATCATCACCCGAACAAAGCCGAGAAGTCATCTATATCCTTTTGCGGGCAGGTCAGCGAAAATCTGACATAACCCTCTCCGGATGGGCCGAAGCCGGTACCTGGAGAAACAAGGATGCCCTTGCCCTGAAGTAATTCGGATGCCTTCTGCTCAGAGCTCTTGCCGTCAAGGATACGGCACCATATATAAAAAGTTGAATCAGAGGCAATTGCCTCTAATTCCAAGCTCGGTATAATCGATTCAACCTGTGCTCTTCTTGAAAAATATATATCACGGAGTTTTTCCAATTGTTCGATCCCAAGGCCGATCGAGTCTGCGACCGCAAATTGTATGGCATCGAACACACCTGAGTCAATACTCTTTTTAATCTTTGCCAGGCCGGAAATGATCTCACTGTTGCCGATGGCAAAACCCACACGCCAGCCGGTCATATTGAACATTTTTGAAAATGAGTAGAATTCTATCGCGACATCCTTTGCGCCTGGGATCGACATTATTGAAAGCGGTTTTATTGAGCCGGGCCTATATATCTCCGTGTAAGCTGCATCAGACGCGATAATAAAGCCGTATTCATGGGCAAGTGCTAC
>JAIVYW010000191.1:0-4227 GCA_048635215.1 Candidatus Atribacteria bacterium | reverse complement strand
AAGGGCCGGATAAGCGGTACCGTTAAGAACGGCATCGCCATTGGCTTCATTTGTCTCCCAGCCCGCTACAAGGTTTTCGTACCTTGTTACCATATAAAATACTGCCCGCGCAAAGTCACCTTTGTAATCGTCTCTCGGCTCAAAAATGACCCCTGTATATCCGGGATATGTGCAATTCCCCCTTTTGCTTCCATTGGCCGATGTCCATGATGGAGATACTGTCTCGCCGTAGGCATAATTCGCCCTCATACCGTTCACATATCCATCTGTGGGATACAATTGAAAAAGGTCGCTGGCCATCGGAGAAGCGCCCGCGAACCAACTGGAGGGAAATGAGTGTTCTCTATTATAACAATCGCCTTCTGCGCCATATGTCCCGCATTGATGGGTTACAAATGTGTATTCATATGGAGGACTGCCGGGGATATCCGAGTACATATCCCAGACCTTGCCATTGGCTTTCTTATCTGTGGACTGGAAATGCGTCCATAGTGAATTATAGCTCACCACAGTATGTCCATTGATAATACCGTATAAGGCGGTTTTCAAAGCTGAGCCGGAAAGTCCGGCAGCGGAATCATAATAACCCGGAGGGGGTGCGGCGATCCCAATAACTGAAAATAAGACGAATAGAATAAAAATGGTGCATTTTCTTAACATCAATTACCTCTCACAGAACATTATTAAGGTGCAACAATTGTACCACCAGAGTCAGAACCTGTAACCGTCCATATGTTCGCACTTATCATCTACATAGATAACGCATTTTTATATATTTCTGGAAAAGTTTCAATTTTCACGGAATTCGCAAGAGAATGGGTAAAGGAGACTGCGGCACCGCGCATATATCAGCACGGAGCCACAGTTTTATAATGATACTATTTTTTCTTTGCGATCAAGGCGTAGACCACGGTTAAATAGGCAATGGTCCTGATAATGATCAGCGGGATCTCAAGCGTGCCGGACAATCCAAAAAATGAAGCTATGTGAGAAAGGCCGAATAAACCGAACGCAATGCCGATCAAAAGCGGCAGCTGCGCTTTCTCTTTTCCATACTTCATGAATCCCATGACCACGATGATAATGCAGAGAACGATGTTCACAATGTTGATTGGATCAAATGTCATATATTCCTCCTTATTTAACTACAACTATTTTAAAAACTATTCCTGATCAGATCCCTGTGCCTTCTCTCTTCTCATCTATCATCTTATTGAGCTCAATTATCTTCTTGAACTCTTCAGAGTCGAGCTTGGCTTCTGATTCAGCGATACCCTTTTTCATTTTCTCAATTTCCAAAAGGATCTCTTCTTTCTTTTCCTTTGAGAGGGTCTCATCAGTTTTGAGCTCTTCAAGTTTTCCCAGCCCTGCCTGCATAGAGGGAAGAGCATCACGAAGCATACCAACACCTGCCATCTCCATCTTCGTCTGTAGAATTGAGATCGCAACTCCGGCGTATTCCTCAAAACCGATAATACCGGACTTATCAACATAATTATCCAATTTCTTTCCGGTCTGCTGGGTAAAGAGCACGATGGCCAAGGTAGGGTTCTCAAAACCAACATCCTTATACTCGCCTTCGGCTTTCTCTAAAAATTTGTAATACTTCTCCAAATTTTCTTCAGTAAGCTCTACCGCCTGCAGCTTTTCATAAACATCAGCGTTCTTGGCAAGTTCTGTAACAGCGTCAATGCTTTTCTTCGCTTCCTTCATTTCTTTTGAAAATTCACTGGCCTTTCCACAACCTGACAATGCAATTACGAGAACCAAAGCAACACAAATGATAAAGGATCTTCTTAATCTCATCATTCCTCCAATAGTTATTTAAAAAGCCAATCAAGGGCTTCTTTTTTATTTGTAAATACTTCCCAGAGTTCTTGCCGGCCGGTAGGGGCTGCTCCTGAGTCGTTAAAATGCGTGAGTGCCATATCTGTGATCACGAAAGCGATCCTGATCCCATAAGAACCGAATCTTTCGATAAGGTGAGTGCCGATCTTCTGATAGGCAGTGGTGAGATCGAGGTTTTTAGGAACATATAGAACCACGCTGCAGACCTTCCACTTGAGGCATTTGCCGATCAAAAGGCTCATATCTCCAAGATCATCGAGGAACATTCCCTTCGGCGAGGCCTCGACATATACCTTTCCTTTATGTTTTTTCCTTTTAAACTTCACGCTTATATTATAAGGAAGTTTCATTTTTTTACAAATATTTTTTCCTTTTTGTAACCTTTTGTCTCTTGCCTGCGTCTAAAGGGGTGAACGACGGAGGTTCACAATGAACGATATGCTTTTCGGATTGTTTGTGCTGTTTTATATGCTGATCATCCCTTTTATAGGAGTGACCGTGTTGACTAAAGCTCCCCTTATAAAAGCGGAGTTTGCAAAAATCAAAAAAGACATTACAATATACAGGAGGTAATGATGGAAGATATTTTAGTACCGATCACATTTTTCGCGATTCCCATTTTTATCGTTTGGATCGTATGTGTTTACGAGTCTAAACAGGGACAAAGATTGCATGAAGAAAGAATGCTCGCGATAGAGAAGGGAATGGAGCCGCCTGAATGGCCTGAGAAGAAGAAGGTGAAACTACCCGCATACATCGGGTTTAGAAATGCAGGATTAATCGTAACTCTCTGCGGAGTCGGCGCATTTATCGGGACTCTTGCGAACGCGGGTTTACAAGAAGCTCTCGGGACTTCGATAGTTGTACTGCTTGGAGTCGCATTTTTAGTGATCTCTTATTTCCTGAAAAAAGATAAAGACAAAGAGATCTAAGCGATTTGATCACAGAGATCCTGGAAAGCTCATTAATAGAATCACTGAAAGCCGGGGATGAGGCGGGTTTTGAAGAGGTGTATGAATCCTACAAACACCGGATCTTCAAGATGGCATACCGCTTTTCCCCGGATCCGTTCTTTGCCGATGATGTCCTACAGGAAACCATGTACCGGATATACAGGGGAGTTGGCAAACTCAAGGGGTTCTCAACGATATCCACCTGGATATACCGCATAGCATATAATGCCTGTTTGGACCTTTTGAGAAAGAACAAATCCTCACGATATGTCAGCATAGAGGATGCCCGGACGATCTCCGATGAGGGAAAAGACCATATCGAATCTGCCCGGCTGCATCGGGTATTGGATAGTTTAAAAAAGAAGGAAAGAGACATCCTGATCTTTTTCTACATAGATGATCTCTCGATAAAGGAATTGGCGGAAATACTGAAGATCAGTGAAGGCAATGCCAAGGTCCTTTTATACAGGGCGAGAAAAAAAGCCGCGGAGGCCGCAGATGAAATGTATTGAATTTAAAGACTATATTTTGATAAACAAATGGGAAGAACTCTCGGATAAAGTAAGATCTGAGCTCAAGGAACATGCTTCTCAATGTCCTGACTGCGAAAAGCTCTTTAAACAGATCACCGGGCTGGATAAACTTATGGATGACAAGATCGTGCCATATCAAAAGCCCTTTAACCCTGAGATCTTGAAAGAAAAAGTGCGGTTCGCCAGACACAATAGGATCGCAAAAAGAAATTCCCTGATCTGGCTGTCGCTTACTGAAATTACTGTGGTATTAGCTTTTTTTACTTTTGGCTCTAAGATATTGGCCCTGCTCAATTCCTCAACAAGCGGATTTCAGGGACTTATCTCCCTCGTAAAGGAGATGTCAACTGTGTCATTGATAACAATAGCGCTCGTTATCGTCAGCGGAATACTGATCGTACCTCTTCAGGTCATGAAGAAGCTTAAATAGCACTTATTTGATCCCGGACGGGGTCACTTTCCTACCCCTTCTTAATTCATCGTCAGAATAAAAAACATCCCTCCAGTACACACCACCTCTAACCTTTCCTAAAATACCGCCTCTTTTATGTCACACATTACACACCACATGTCAAACATGCAAGGGATGGATTCCCTGCTCCCCGATGTAATCGGGGTTCCCAAGGTCCCGCGTCCGATAACGATAATGACGGAACGCAGTTGACAATTAAAAGATAGAACCCAAAGAGATTCTTATCTCATACGGTTTTCCGGTTACGGGCGTGTTTCCTTATCCCATTCTCAAACCAACCTCTAACCTCCAGCATCCAACCCAATGTCAGTGAATTAAGGAGTTTGTGAAAGCAAATTTGTTATTTTTAGTGGCAATAATTTCGGCGATTGTGTATTTTCAATCAATTTCTAACCTTGTTTCTTAAATTTGCTTGATTATT
>JAIVYW010000190.1:0-4238 GCA_048635215.1 Candidatus Atribacteria bacterium | reverse complement strand
AAATTCATCATCATAGCCTCCTGTAATAATGTGTTTCTTAAAACACACATTATTATAACAAAAAAAAGAACTAATGTCAAGCTAAAATTGAAAATAAATCAAAAATATCCTTAATTCACCGACATTGACCTCTAGCCTCTAACCTCTTCTCTAATTGTGCTCTTGTGCCGTTGTCTCTTGTCAATGGCAGTGATATTTGTTATAATCAACTATTATGGGGAAACGTTACGGGGAAAAACTTGATCTGGCGACTTCGCAGAATGTAGTTGTCGAATTACCGCTTGCCGGTTTAGGCACTAGAATACTTGCGAATATTATTGATACCCTGATAATATATTTCGCAATGATCTTCATTTTTATAGTGGCAAATATCAGCAATCTTTTTAAATATGTCGAAGCATTGCCGGAGTGGGTAATTGCAATACTGATTATTCTGCTATTTGTTTTGTCCTGGGGTTATTTCCCGCTCTGGGAGTTCTACGGCAACGGAAAGACTCCGGGAAAGAGAGCGCTGAAGATAAGGGTCCGCATGGATAACGGTTCTCCATTGACCTTTTCCGCCACCTTGACACGCAATCTGATGCGCGTCGCCGATTACCTCCCTTATATGTACGCCATAGGAGTGCTTACGATCATTTTTAACAAGAAGAATAAGCGGCTTGGTGATATGGTCGCCGGTACCGTTGTGATCGCTGATCAAAAATTTGATCTCAAGAGATATATGGCAGAGGAAAGCAATGGGATAGAGGCGCCGACTTTCAAGATTTCCGGCCTATCAGGCATTAAACTTTCTCATCATACTTACGAAACATTGGATTCTTTTTTTCAAAGAAAGGAAAAACTTCCCCCTGAAGTCAGGATCCGAATAGTGGACAATATGCTTTCAGGCCTCGCTTTGAAGAACCTGCCGGAAGGACTGCCATTGAAGGAAAAAGAAGCGATACTGTATAAGATCTTTACAGAGGGCAATTAAGTGAATATCCGAAAGTTCGTTCAAAGAAGGCAAGAAAAATGGGCAGAATACGAAGGTATTATAAAGGAGCTGGACAAGAGTAAAACGCGATTTATACAGAAGCAAAGAATAAAGCAGTTCAGCAGATTATACAAGACCGTCTCTTCAGATCTCGCATATGCAAGAACATATTATCCAGCCAGTGATGTCGAGGATTATCTTAACTCTCTTGTGCTAAGAGGACATACGCATTTTTATCATCCGAGATTTACGGCGTTCAGGAATGTGTGGGTATATATTTTCAATCGCTTTCCCGCGGTTTTTCGCGATACACGAAAAATGTTCTACCTTTCTTCTGTCGTCTTTTTTGGTTCGGGAATACTTGCGTATTTTCTTACGATCATGAATGAGAAATGGGCATATATGGTATTGGGTTCCGGCATAATTCAGAATATCAAGAACGGCGAGATGTGGACCAATGCCATAGGGGTGATGATCCCTTCATCTATTGCTTCCGCACAGATACTCACAAATAATATCGGAGTGACATTTTTTGTATTCGCTGCCGGTATGCTCTGGGGAGTAGGTACTTTTTACATCCTCATGATAAACGGGATGAATCTGGGAACGGTCATTGCCATGACCACCATGTATAATATGAACGGCGATCTTTTCAACTTCATCATTGCTCATGGGATAACTGAGATCTCAATGATACTGGTTGCCGGAGGTGCCGGTTTCCTTCTCGGAAAAGCATTGATAGATCCCGGAAATCTGAGTAGAAACGATGCTTTGAAAGAGAATGGGGCAAAGGCGGCAACCCTTGTTCTTGGCGGCTTGCCTTTTCTTGTTATATGCGGATATATCGAGGGATATATGTCTCCGGGAACTCTATTCCCCGGATGGTCCAAGTATCTGGTGGGTATACTTCTGGGAGCGATCTTCTGGGGAATGCTCATCATACAGCCCACTCCCACTGAGGATTATTCTGAGATAAAAAGCAGTGATATAATAAAACAATAAGGAGCATTGATGGATATAAAGAATTACAGGATCAAGAAGAACGGCCGTGAGATCATGGTCGATGAAAATGCCCTGATCGAAGGGATAAAAGCGGGACATTATGAGGGAAATGAGGAATACAAAGATCTGGAGGGCTCGTCGCCTTGGGCTAAATTGAAAAATGATGATGTGTTCAGAAAATACTTCAAGGACAGATCAGGCCGGGTTGTCTCTTCCTCATTGGACCCCGCATTTATAGACGAGGAAGAAGAACTGATCGCAAATGCGACCGAAGAAGCTCTTTCTGACTTGAAACCGCTTCGTATGGGACAATTGCTGGACAAAACCTTTTTCCTTTTTAAAAATAAATTCTGGCGGAATTTCAAAATAGTTCTTTTTGTTCAGGTCTTCGTATATCTAATAAATCAATTGATCAAATTTTCAAGTATTCATTTTCTGCAAGATACCAATTATGATTATAATTCCTTGAATCTTATCTCTTCACTCCCCGGTATCATACTGTCATCTTTGGCTTATCTGCTGATCTCTGCCGCCATTATCAAGGCGACTCGGGCGCAGATATTCGGTTTGGATATGAAGCCGGGAGAAGCATATTCCTTAGGAAAATCCGCTATACTGCCTCTTTTTGGCACCGGATTGATCGCATGGTTCATGGTGACCGGCGGTTTCATCCTGCTGATCATTCCCGGTATTATACTCGTGTTCTCGTATTTGATGTTTCAGGTGATCGTTGTGCTTGAACGAAAAAGCGGGTTCAAGGCACTTGCCCGATCCAGAAAACTTATGAGAACCAAGTTTGATAAAGGGATGGCGGGAAGTAATTCCTGGCGGGGATTTCTGCTTTTTCTGGTGAACGGATTCATCGTGGGGACAGTAGGTGCTTTCCTTATCATTCCCAGGACTGTCTTCACTGCTATTGCCGGCCTAGAGGGTTATTTTACTGCTGAAACTACCGCGGAACTCTACAAGACCCAGCTTGCTATGGCTCCCTTTGAGCTCCTTGAGAACCTGGGGTCCTCAGCGGTCGTTCCGTTCCTTCTGATCGGATTGACCGTTATGTATTATGATACTCGCATCAGGGTTGAGGGGTTTGATCTATACATTGAATCAAAAAGGGTACATTAAGGTATTTTTTACCTTCCTCATCTTTCTATTTTTTGCCGTTGCGGTATTTCCCCATTGGCTGGATAATATCGAGAAGAGCGTTGAAGTCATAGACCTTACCGTATATGAATTAACAGAAAAACAAAATAGAGAACTCACCGACAAGAAGAAGGATGAAGCGCTGAAAAAGGTCAAGAAGAACGGCTTTGCGATCAGGCGGATACTGAACAAGAATATACCCTCAGCCGAAAAGGGCATTTATTTCCGCTCTGCAAGGTCTTCTCTCGATGAATTATTCACAATAACAGATGCATCGGCCCAGTATCACCGTTCTTTAAGATTGATAAACGGGATCAAGACGGGCATCTTGAATGAAGTTATGATCCTCAGAGACAATCTCGGATATGAATTTCCGTCTCCTGAAGAAGAGGATAAAGAGCTGATCCGGAATATTCTTTCCTCAAAAGAGTTCATAGTCAGGAGTACTAAACAAAACACCTGGATGCTGAGTTTAAAAAGGTGGTTCCGCGACATGATGAATGAGCTCTTTAAATTAAATTGGGATATGGAGGATGTGGAAAAGGTTGCCAAGGGCGTGAATTACACCTTCTTTTTTTCATTTATCCTGATCGTTCTTTATATCATTATTCGCCCGTATTTGCGAAGAAGGTCTCATGCTGAGGAGCAAATATCCTTCCGGCGCACTTCCCAATTGAATTCAAGCGACCTCAACTTGACCTATTCACAATTGAAGGGTGAAAAGAGATTCCGCGAGGGGCTCAGAGCATATTTTCTTTTCCTGATCTCCCGTTTTGAGGATGAAGGATGGTTATTTCTGGATAAAAGTCATACCAATAATGAATACGCTCTCTTTCTCGCCGACGAACTGGGCAAAAATAATACTGCTGTGGATGATTTTTACAAGATCAAGGATATATTTCAGGATAAATGGTATGGAGTGAAAGAGGTTGATGATGAAGAACTGCAGGAATTTGAGAATGCAGTGAATCATTTTATTGACGGGCTTCTCGGAGAGGCAAATGAGTAGAAAACGCTTTCTTTATCCCGCCGTACTTATCCTCATCTCAATTCTTGTAGTCATTGTCTCATCACTGTTACGGCCTTATGACGAGGATCTTACTCCTACAGTTGAGAATTG
>JAIVYW010000189.1:0-4244 GCA_048635215.1 Candidatus Atribacteria bacterium | reverse complement strand
TGTCTGAGAGAGGAAATTTCCGAACGAGTTCATGCATTTTAATGAGTGCATGCTTCGGTCCGAAGGAAAAAGCGAAAAGAAAAGAGAACATCTTCCGGAACAATAAAATAATATTTCCTTTTTGAACATCATGGAATGATGTGAAAAAAGCATATGCTAATAATGAAAAGATGGATTCCCGATCAGGAATCATGATAAGGTCGGGCCAGACGGTCATTCACCTCAGGTGAACGAATCAGAGATCTTTGTTCTCTTCCGTTTTCGGTGAATAAACGATCGTATTGTCCTTCTTGGAGGAGAACTTCTCCGGTAAAGGATAATCGGTCCTGACAATTGAATTGCTTCCCGATGCGGAGATCTTGTTCATCAGATTGTCTTTCAGATTGACATTCGCGTTGTCAAAGGAAAAATCCACCTTGGAAATGTCATTTGCAAGCAGCCAAAGGATATTTCTTTTGGAAATGTTATTCAAATATTTCACTTTGGAATCCTGTATCTGAAGATAACCGGAATCCACATCCGCCTTAAGCTCTCCGAAATTGCAATTTGAAAAGAGTGAGTTCATATTCTTCAATGTAAATTGGGCATGGCCGCTATCAAGGGAATTTCCTGACAATTCACCGCAAAACGCATTAATATTAAGTTTATCCACAGATGAATTTCTTAATGAGATCGAGCCGTTCTTCGTGGTTATTGAAAGCGAGTTTACCCTCTGGAGTTCATTTGCCGAAAGGGTCAAATAATCGGAATTAATAAATATTGTCCCTCCCACAAGTCCGCTTAGAGTGATGTTAGAAGATTTCTGTCTGATATTTACTTCAACACCGGCTGGAAGAATGGCTTCAAAGGTATCAATGAATGCTACCGAGGTTTCCCCGATATCGAACAGGCCTTTCTCGGGATTGAATTTAAGCTCTTCTTCCGAATCGTGCCAATATGTGATCTTCAGCATAGGGATATCTTCGCCACGCGCCTTTCTGATGATGATGCTTTCGGCATATGCCAGAATAGAGAGTTTGACGATCTCCGGAAATACTGTTTCGGATTCGCCGTATGTGCTGAGGATCTTTCCGTTGAAAGAAACGAAAGGCTCTTTAGGAATGTCATTTCTATTATTAAGGTTGCGTGTCAGTAGAATGCCCGCAACCACAAGAACGATTACCAGAAGTACTATCGAAACAAAGAAAAATATTTTTTTCATGTCAGTTATTCCCTCCAAGAATATTATGCATGTGTATGATGCCGCAGACCTTACCTTTATCCACAACGGGAAGAACCGTGATCTTCTTATCTTCCATTATTTCCAAAGCGTCTTTTCCGAAGAGTTCCGGTGCCACAGAAGTAGGGTCCGGGTTCATGATCTCTTCCGCTTTCAGGTCAAACGCTTCCTTTGAATGTTCTTCAAACATTCGCCTGATATCTCCATCAGTAATGATGCCGAGTAAATCCCCTTCTTTTGAGCAGACCAAAGCCGCGCCCAGCCGGAAGGAAGAAATAATATAGAGAATATTCGTCATCTCAGCATCCGCTTCCACAATGGGTATATCTGTTCCCTTATGCATCACGGCGGAGATGGTTACACCAAGTAATTGCCCGAGAGCGCCCCCGGGATGCAGCTTCGCGAAGTCCTTCTGTTCGAAATTCCTCATCTTTGCGACAGTTAGCGCGATCGCATCTCCCATTGCCAGGGATGCAGTTGATGAAACAGAAGGTGCATAGGGGAGTATCTCGCTTTCTTTAGAGATATTTAATAAGATAGGTATCGAGGCGTTCTTAAATAATGCGGAGTCTTTCTTCCCTGTGATGGCGATTATCGGGATCTTCTTTTCAGCGGAGATATTATAGAAATAATCAAATTCCCGCTGCTGGCCATTGTATGACAGCAGAAAGAAGAGATCATCATCCTGGATCATACCAAGATCGCCGTGGCCCGCCTCTGTGGGATGAATGAAAAGCGCCGGTGTTCCGGTTGAAGAGAATGTCGCGGCTATTTTCTGCGCGATCAAACCGGATTTTCCCATTCCGCTTATCACCAGCTTTCATTTCAGTGAAAATATGGCAGTCACAGCGTTTTCAACATTCTCATCAATATGTGAATGACATTGCTGAATGCCTTCAATTTCATCCGCCAGGACTCTTTTTATACTTGCCTTTATATCCATTCTTTATTCTAATACAAATTGCGGGCATTGTCAAACATAGTGTGCCCTGCGGCTTGATTTTTAGCAGAAAAAAAAGTATAAATATACTTATCTCCGCGGAGGGATGGCAGAGCGGTTGAATGCGGCGGTCTTGAAAACCGTTGAGCCTTAACGGGTTCCCGGGGTTCGAATCCCTGACTCTCCGATCTTTTTAATACTCCCGCAGGGAGGATAAAAAAGTTTGTGTAATCCTGAATGAACCCTGTTCCGGGGTTTGAACGATCCGCCTCAAAGCGGATCATCATGACTGAACAAAGTGAAGGAACCGAAGGCACCCGAATGATGAATTAGGGTGTAATCCCTGACTCTCCGTTCTTCTTCGCCAAGGCTACGAAGAACTTATCTTTTTTCCTATTCTCTTCTTCAAAGTTTCCGCAATGATCTCATGAGCTTCTTTATTCGGATGGTGATCGTGCGGATGTATCCACCATTTGAAATAAGGCTTGTGAGAAAATACCAGGAGAAGTTCAATAAATTCCACTTCATATTTTTCACAAAGAGAACTGACGATCCTAATGGAATTTTTATAAAAATCATATTCCGATTCATTTTTTATAAAAGCTTTTGTGCCACCTCGTCGCCTAGCTAAAACAAGAGAGTCGTTCTTAACTTTGATAACAACAAAGTATATATCGGCAAACTCTGTGATCACACCTTCTGGAACCGTAAAATCGCTACTTCCAAAGCAGTAGTCAAATATTTCAATTAGTGCGCTTTTGCCTGTTGAAGATCGGCCTGTGATTACGTTAACGCCAGAATTGAAGCGTACTGTGTGAACAAAATTATCTTTGTCTGTAACACCTATATATAAAATGGTTGTCTTCATAATTCTTTTACTCCAAGCATGCGATAGGTTGTAGGGACATCAAAGTTTGCCATAAATTCACCAAGTCTTTCAGCTGCTTTACCTGCATTTGGTGGTGAAATAAGGCTATCAGGCCATTCCGTTAGAATTTCTACTGACATATATTCATTTATTTTTAATGTACCAATGTTAATAACATGTTGAAGAGTTGTATTTGTGATTTCACGATATTCTTGAATTCTTTCTTGAAGCCCAAAAATCCGGTTATGCTCCTTTGCGAGGATTCGCAAGCAACTATTCGGGTGTCGCCTCTGAATCAAATATTTATGAGAAGCAGGATATAATGTCAAAGGCAAGATCAAATATGACAATAGCACACCGTTATCTTTTTCAGAAAGAGCTTTGTAAAAAGTATGAAGGACATGTCCAAATATGAATGGATTATTGTACAACGTGCCCAAATACTGAATTGCCTTACTCATCAGTTTCAAGTCTCCAATTTAAATTCTTATTTTCATCATCAAGTTCAGAGTGGAGCAGTCCATTTCGAAACTCTGATGGTGTATCATCAAAACCTGGAAAGCTATTTGGTGTATCAAGCATAACTTCATCAAAAAAATTTTGAGAATCTCTAACCACCTCTGAGCAATTTCTGGAGTGTAATCTATGCTTTGTTTCAAATTTACGAACAATATCATTTGTGAATTTTTCAGTTCTGGTTACTGGTACGGAATACTTTTTAAACTCATCACGAATCGTTTTAATCGCTTTCTGATAATCATTTATGGCATCTGGAATAACTTCAGAGTATTCAATGTCATGGATTTTCTGTACAAAAAGACGTTTAGCATGTTCTTCTTTCTTCTGTTCATCCAATCCTGATATATTAACTGTGGGAAAAACTCTTGTTCCTTTACGATATATTTCAGTCAACTCTCCGACCTTAGCGCAAAAAGCTTTATAGCTTATTTCCCAGTTTAGTCTCTCCTGTATGTTTGGCTTTGTCACGAACCCAAACAAAGAATTGAGAAAATTAAAGACCAAATGCGCGGTATTGACCATGCGTACTATGTTTTGGATCAACCAATTGTGTCAGATGCAGTTCGCGATTCTTTAAAAGACGAGCTTGAGCGGCTGGAAAAACAGTTTCCAGAGTTTATTACTTCTGATTCTCCAACTCAGCGCGTTGGCGGCAAGGCATTGGCTAAATTCAAAAAGATTAAGCATACAGTTAAAAA
>JAIVYW010000188.1:0-4260 GCA_048635215.1 Candidatus Atribacteria bacterium | reverse complement strand
CCGTAGAGAGTATTCCCTGAGCCCTCCAGATTTATTCCGTACGCATGATCCTCAGTCACAGTATTGTTCACAAATCTGCTGTTGATGACATATGCCTGCAGACCGTATGCACCATTCAGAGTGATGGAATTGCCAAACACTGAGGAGTTTCGTACTTCATTGAAACTCATTCCATGACCATTGCACGAACTCACTGCATTGTCTGCTATTGTGCATCGGGACAGGTTGTCAAAGGATACCCCACTCCCATGGGAATCAGATATCTGATTATCTGCGAAGTTGATGTCATTTCCATCCATGAGTTCCACACCATGCATGCCGCTCTGAGGGATATTGTTCTCTAGGATTCTGCATTCCTTCAGGCGTATTCCGTATAACCCATGTGCTGAGATTGAGCGTAGATGACAATCTCTTACTTCGGTGTTATTGCAATCAACTAGTAAGATGCAGCTGGCACTCCCATGGATGTCGCAGTTCTCCAGCACACCATTCGACAAGTTGCAGAGTTCAACCGCATTATACCCAATCGCGTAGTCTTCATCCCAGAAAGACTCCAGTTGGCAGTCGCGAATGATGAAACATACTGTTGTGTCCACTATGCGTATACAGGTGACATTCGAGGTGATGTCGAGATTCTGGATCAGGAATGGGTCATCAGGAGTACCATCTCCGGACCACCCTTGGCCAATGAAATCAGCATTGCATGTTATGTTGATTGAAGGGTGTGACGCGGAGATACAAGCCGAATACTGCACTCTCGGAAACTCGTCAGTTGATGATGAAACGACGAGAAGAGATGAACATAGCAGTATGAGAAGCAGCACTCTCTTCATGTCTTACCCCCAAGAGAAGTGCAAGAACAAGGAATAGGAACTTTGCTCCAAGTTTTTTTAAGGCCTAAGAGGAGTATGAACTTGGTGACAGGATTCTGATTACGGACAGTTCAGAGCAAAAGGAGGACGCAACGGAGAGAAACGCTCATCACTACATTCTCTTTGTGCTTTTCCCTTCACTCTTCAGTGTAGGGGGTGTCCTTATACTGGCGGGCTACTTGCCGACGCTAATGTCCTACAACTATCTTAGGGGGTCACCTTCGCCAATCGATCAAGTCGTCTTGGCACTGCTAGGTTCTGACTTATTGCGACTAGTGATCTTGGCTTCAAGTATTATTGGAATGATGATTGGTTTGTTTCTGTCCCGCTTTGTAACAACGAAACTTGATATCGTGAGGAAAGAGGGAGAGGTTATATTCAGTGTTAGAATGTGCGTTGTTCTTTTTAGTTGGTGGTGGTTTCTGCTCTTGCCATTCTCAATGATTCACATTCTGGAAATGATTGTCTATGGAATACCCACCAGTCATTTCTTGATGAACCTTGATTTCATTTTGGCGGCTGGATACTCTCTTGCCTTTGCGATTCATGTCTTGTTGAAATACCTCCTCCTCGTTCTGCATGCGAAATCTATTGATTCCAGAGTCAAACTGGTTGAATTCCGACGTGGAAGTGGTTTCATAAAGCGGCTCCAGTATATGACTCTGAAAGTTGTCCCTGACGATTGCTTCGAATGGTGGTAGCGGCAGACGCCAAGTCCCCTGATAGAGTAGAAAAACCTCAATAGAATTGTACTCCATCTGCACGATGAATGCTTCGGAAGACCGGATGTGGATATGGATTCATATAGAAATCTGTGTAGAGCTGTTTTTGAGTCAGAATGGTAGAAACTCGTCTGGAATTAGGTTGAAAATGCAAAGGAGTTGAATTGGGGCTGTGACAGAGAGATTCAGAATAGACATTGTAAGAAAGAATTTCATCTCTTGAAAGCTTCTGGGAATTAGGTCCATTTCTTACAAAGAAGCCTTGTGAACACGAATAAGGTTTCTTATCGCCTTCATGTACTTCAATAATCAATATCTTATTTTTATATGTAAATAATTTTATATTGATAGGAGGGTCGCAATTTCTTGCTATATCTTGAATTTGTGATTTAATTTTGTTTGTGATTTTGATGCCCTTTATTTGTTCTTTATCTGTAATTCCGATAAATATTTTACCTCCTTGAGAATTTGAAAAAGCGACAATTTCTTTTGCTAAAGTCTTGTCAATGTTTTCTTTAAACTCTACAAAATAACCTTCTCCTGATTGTAAAATGAATTTTAGTTCTTCTTTATTCATTTTAATTTATATTTCCTTTTCAAGTAATCTCTGGATTTCAACAGTAACTCCTTTAATACCTTTTGATACGTTATTTAATTCAGATTCAATTTCATCAATACTTGGTAAAGATGATTTGAATTTGTCAGTTAAAGTTAAAAAATCAAAACAATATGGATCTTTTAAGGTTTCCTTCGCCAAATCAGATTGCACTTTCGGAAACGTTTCTTTTAAATTGGTAATGACATTACCGGTTCTGTTTATCAATCCACAACTTTCTAATATATTTCTATAGAACATCAATAAGTCCAACTTTGAACTTTTCCTATATTTAAGTATCTTCCGCAAAGTAGAGAGAAATCGACTTCTTACCAAACTAATCCTTTCATATGAAAAAACAATAACACTTTTTCTACAATTTAGCAAAATATTTCAGAGTTAGCTTTTTACGAAATAGCAATTTTTGATAACTGGAAGTTTTCTTTTTTGTGTCATTGCGAGATTGGTTTGCTCTTGAATAGATTCAGTCCTTTCATCAAACTCTTCTAATTTATATTGGAACCGTATAAATACATTTCAATCTCCTATATCTGTTTAATCATACGATTCATGCAGGCTTTCTTCAAGTATTTCCTATGAATATATCATTATTTATACTTCTTTTATAGCAACTTCAATTGAATTTATTATTAAATGGGTGAAAATTCCGCGTTAGAGTGTTTTTGAATGAAAGGAAACTCCCGTCATTCTAAATCCCGTCCTAACAAGGATTTAGAATTCCGAAGATACCTCGCATTAAGCAAAGAAATAGAGCGATTATCACCGGCACCTTCCAAGGATACGATAAGCTCCAATTCCTCAATATCATCCTTCAACCGATCTGCCCACTCTATAAGCACCGGGCGGCCGGAATGAAGAATTTCCCAGAATCCGAAATCATCATTGAATACCGGATACCTGTATAGATCAATATGAAAATATTCTTCCTCCTTCAAAGAGTATGTATTCACTATGACAAAGGAAGGAGAGTTTATCTGATCCTCAGGAATTCCGAAAAATGAGAAGTACCCCTTGGAAAAAACGGTTTTCCCAGCACCAAGATCCCCTATCAGGCCGATGCGTTTAGCAGGCATGGCGGCAATTTTGCGCCCGATAGCCATGGTCTCTTCAGGAGAAGAGGAAATATATTTGACTGGATCATCTGAAATGGTCATAACCCTCCACATCTACTTTCTCACCGCTCTCCAGGTTTATACCGGAGACTGCTGTAATGTCGCCTATTCGATACCCGGGCCCGTCATAGCCATCCTGCGCCGTGAAAAGGATCTGATAATCGTCGCCGCCGAAAAAAGTAAAGTCCCGGGGGTTCTTCCCGGTCTCATTGCAAAGCTCGAGCAATTCGCTGTCCTGGATTATCATATCGGGCCTCAGTAAAGCGCCTTTGCCGGAGGCATGCAGCAGCCGTTGAAGGTCTTTTATCAGGCCGTCGGATATGTCTATTGCGCTATGTATATCGCTGCGGCCGGAAAATCCCCTGATGAAATCCTCGGACGGCAAAGAAAATCGCCAGTATCTTTCTTTAAGCCCTTCGTACCCTTTGATACGCTTCTCTATGGCATACAGGCCCGCAGCAGCAAGGCCCACAAGGCCGGATAAATATATACCGTCTCCCTGCAATGCGCCGGAACGCTTGTAATATCGGCCATCGTAAGCGGTCCCGATAAGCGTCATCGTCAAATATCTGTGACTATTTCCCGATAAAGCGGATGAATCTCCTCCGATCAATCCGACGGAGTACTTCTTCGCGAACACTTCCAGTTGTATAACGAGATCCTGAAAATCCGCCTTTGGTATCACAGCATTCACCAAAGCGAATTTCGGTACTCCTCCCATAGCGTAAATATCCGAGATATTTCTGATAAATAATTTTGAAACTATGGAATCTCCATACATCATATCCAATCTTGTTCTTTTAATAAGCTCCGAATATTCAAAGGAATATTTTTTTCCATTTTTAAGAGTTATATTTATTATTCCGGTATCTTTATTATTGTAGAATTCATCCAATGCATTTTTTATTAGACTGGGAAATGCAGTCTTTAGCTTATAC
>JAIVYW010000187.1:0-4282 GCA_048635215.1 Candidatus Atribacteria bacterium | reverse complement strand
TTAGATTTGAGGCAATTCCAACGAACAATGAGCGTGGCGTACCCTTTGTGGTCCGTAAGCGAAGAGAGAGGAAGAAATTGACCAAAGATGATATTCCCTTCGGGCTGAAGCTCTTTTCTGTCTTCTGCGTTGCTCGTCGCTTACATACCGCTGTGGGTATGCGGCGTTCCTCGCGCCTTGAATACGGAACAAAAATAGCATCAGCCATTGTTACCGTCTTTATGAATCAGAGCACCATAATCACACAATAACATTCTTAACGCCTCTTATGCTAAACAAAATAGCATCAGTTTTCTTTTAAAAGCGATACGGGGTTTTCGACAATGACTTTGATGGGATTATAAGACTTGAAGGTTATGAGTTTATCCGCTTTCAAAGAAGTGAGCTGAAGGTCCAGAAACCCCCTGATGAGCTCTTCTTTGATCTCTTCATAGGTCTGCTCTCTTGATTCTTTTTCCGTTTCACTGATGAAGAAAAGGATAATTTCATTATTGATCTCATAGGGCTCGGTAAAACTGCCCGCCGGATGATTCAGGAGGTTCTTCACTTCTCCGGGGCTTTTTTTGAAAATGATCTTCAATTGAACATCGGTGAAGGAGACATTCTCCGAAATGTTTATGCGCTCAGAGAACTTCTTCTTTACAGCGCTCTTAAAGAGATCGTAATCGCGGCCGTACTTGCGCAGCAGCTGCTGAAGATCAGAAAAGACGGCAATTGACTGACCGGGATCATCTACGGTTGCCGCGATGCGGCTTCCTTTGATAAAGGGTTTTTGTATGTACTGTTCCTTGTTCTTGTCATAATAATCCAGTATATTCTGTTCTGAGTACTGCATTGTGTCCCGCAAGCCCTCCGCATAAAGAAGCTGAAGATAATATTCATTAAAAAGTCTCTCGATCTCTTCTTTCGATACATTAACTGAGGATAGAAAGTCTCCCTTCCCGGAATAAAATACTTGTCTGGACCTGTCGTATGCTTCGTTCTTCTCTATCTTTACGCCCTCTTTCAAGGCAAGAAGATACATGATCTTATTATCGATCGCAGCGGAAAAAAAGTGCTGGGAATGTATGGGATTCAATTTTCCGGAACTAAGCACTTCATAAATATCATTGCTGAGCACTGCCTTGAAATCATTAAGCGTGATCACATGTTTTCCCGCCTTTGCGAGTACCGGCGATTTATTGGAGCCGCATCCGGCAAGAGCCATCACTGCAATGATCGCAATTAAAAAAAATCTTTTTCTCATATTATTAATTTCCTATCCGTTTAACGCGCTTTTTAATTTATCGGCAAGGTCTGTGCGTTCCCAAGTGAATCCTTCAAAGGATTTGTTATTGAAATTGACTTGCCTTTGCTTCTCTACCCTTCCAAAATGGCCGTAGGCGGCAGTGTTTATATAGATCGGCCTCAAAAGGTCAAGATGCTTTATTATCTGCGTTGGTTTCAGCGGGAACATTTCCCGGACTGTTTTTTCAAGTTTCTCCCTGTCAACCTTTTCCGTACCGTAGGTGTTCAGCATGAAAGAGACCGGATCGGCTACTCCGATCGCATATGCGATCTGTACTTCGCATACATCTGCCAATGTTGAAGCAACAATATTCTTTGCGATATATCTCGCCATATAAGAGGCGGAGCGGTCGACCTTTGAAGGGTCCTTTCCTGAAAATGCGCCGCCGCCATGAGAGCCGACACCGCCGTATGTGTCAACTATGATCTTTCTGCCGGTCAATCCCGTATCGGCGACGGGCCCGCCAAGAATAAATTGTCCCGTAGGATTAATATAGATCTTGATATCTTTTGCCCACATATCTTCGGGTATCACGGGTTTGATTATATGTTCTCTCACATCATTGCGGACCTGTTCCAGGTCTATGTCATCGGTTTGTGTCGAGATGACAACAGCGGTGATCTCTTTTGGAACACCGGCTTCGTACCTTACGCTGACCTGAGATTTTCCATCGGGCCTGAGATAGGGGATGAGGTCCGTTTTTTCTTTCCTGACATATGCCAGTCTTTTTGTAAGTTTATGAGCTAAATTAATGGGCATGGGCATAAGGTCGTCGGTCTCGATCGTAGCGTAGCCGAACATCATTCCCTGATCGCCTGCTCCCTGTTCATGGTCGCTTGAAGTATTTACTCCCATTGCTATATCGGATGACTGATTCTTTATCGAGGTCAAAATCCCCACAGTAGCATCTGAAAAACCGTATTCTTCCTTGGTGTAACCGATTCTCTTGATCACATTTTTTGCAATACTGAAGATATCTGAATAAGTTTTGGTCGATACCTCGCCGGAAATAAAGCAAATACCGGTGGTAACAAGCGTTTCGACCGCAACCCTTGAGCTGCTGTCGCCAGCGATCATATCATCTAAGATGGCATCAGATATCTGATCCGCTACCTTGTCCGGATGGCCCTCGGTCACGGATTCTGAAGAAAAAATAAAATTTCTGTTCTTAAGTATCATGTAAACTCCTTTATTTAATAAAACCAATGCGGTCGAAAGGGAACCATCGGAATCGTACGATGCCGATAACCTTTCTTATATGTACAGGTCCCCAGAAACGGGAATCGTAAGAATCTGTCCTATGGTCGCCCATCATGAAATAATAGTCCTCCGGAACGGTGTATTCTGATCCGTTCTCCGGCCATGATCCCGGAAGGATATGTTCGCCTTTTGAAAAATCGGCATTGTTCGCGGTGTAATATGGTGAGTTCTCGGGAAACGGCCAGTTCTTGAAATACCCCCTTTTCCCCCGGTCAAGTTTCAGATAATCCTCCTCTACCTTTTCTCCGTTTCGAAAGAGGACATTATCTTTCATATACAACTTGTCCCCGGGTGCTCCAAGGCAGCGCTTAACAAAAAGCGGTTTATCGCTTTTCGCGTAGGTAGGCGGGATAAAGACCACGATCTCATTTCTCTTGGGAGACCGCTTCTCCATGATATGGAATTTTATCTTGGTGAAGGGTATGCTTACTCCGTATAAGAACTTGTCCACGAAGAGCTGATCGGCTATCAGCAGAGAATCCTCCATGGAACTTGATGGGATCTTTGCTGTTTCGATGAACATGGATTTTATTACAAGTGCTATTAACGCGGCTGATATGACCGCATCGAGCAGCTCGAACCAGAATCCCTTACGCTTTTTTCTTCTTTTTATTATCATCGTCAACTTTTTTGTCTTCTTTATCGATCTCGGGTAAAAGTCCAAAAGCATAGAGGGTATACCCGGCAACTATCAACAGGGACGGCAATGGCGCTTGTCTTAAATAAAGC
Organism: Candidatus Atribacteria bacterium; assembly: GCA_048635215.1. Classification (GTDB taxonomy): domain Bacteria; phylum AUK180; class AUK180; order AUK180; family AUK180; genus JAGLWT01. The sequence continues at coordinate 1,005 of JAIVYW010000187.1, read as the reverse complement.
ATTGCCAGGCCGATTAAGATAAGGATCACTCCGATAATTGCTATGTAAGTCTTTCTTCCCATATTAACTCCGTAAATTCAAGTTCAATTATAAACAATTTCGCCCGATTTTGCAAGTACTCCCCTCCTTGATATTTTATTTGATTTATTCTAAAATATACTTATTAGAAGTTTGCTAATGCTTATAGGAGAAAACTATGATAAACGGGGTAATTGTAAAAAAACTCTTTTGGCGTCCGGATGAAAGAGGCAGATTGATGGAGATCCTCCGCAATGATGATGAAATATTCCAGGATTTCGGCCAGGTTTACCTTACTACGGCATACCCGGGCGTGGTGAAGGCGTGGCATTTTCACAAGGAGCAGGATGACCTGATGGCCGTTATCAAGGGGATGATGAAGATCGTTCTGCACGATGTCCGGCCGAATTCTCCGACCCTCGGGGAGACACAGGTCTTTTATTCCGGCGAACATGATCCGCAGGTCGTTAGGATACCCAAAGGTGTTTATCACGGCTTCATGTGTGTTTCCGAAATTGAGGCATTTGTGATCAACACGGTATCAAAACCCTATAATGCGGCGAATCCCGATGAGTTCAGACTGCCGTTTGACAGCAATGAGATCCCTTATGATTGGGCAAGAAAGAACGGATAATAAATAATTGAAATAAATAAAAAGGAGCAGCAATGAAATTATATGAGTTTCAGGGAAAAGAACTTTTTGCCCGTTACGGAATCCCTATCCCAAAAGGGAAAGTTGCCAATAAAGCAGAAGATGCGATAGGATATTGTGGCAGCAGCGATCTTCCGGTGGTTGTTAAGGCCCAGGTCCTTGTCGGCGGCCGCGGAAAAGCGGGCGGCGTAAAGGTTATTTCTGAAAAAGAAAAGATCAAAGAAACGGTAAACTCGATCTGGGGGCTGGATATCAAGGGTTATAAGGTTGAGAAACTGCTTGTTGAAGAAGGGGTGGAAATAGAGAATGAGATCTACCTTTCCATTATGGTCAAC
>JAIVYW010000186.1:0-4288 GCA_048635215.1 Candidatus Atribacteria bacterium | reverse complement strand
AAAGGATGGAGTTCTTCTCGGCATCGGCCTGGCGCGTGATCTGGATGTAGGTATCGGCGACGACCTTCTTATCGCAACGCAGACCTCTGAAGGGGGCTTGAACGGGATAAAGTTGAGGATTTCAGGTTTATTCTCCTTCGGTGTGGCAATGTTTGACAATGAAATGTTCCTGATGGACCTGCAGAATGCCAAGAAGCTTCTGAAGACCTCCGGGGATACCACGGAAATCCTTCTGACAGTGAAGGATGTTGATGCTGTTACGATCACAAGAGATCAACTAAGGGAAGAGCTTTCCGATGATCTTGCAGTGGAGGATTTTAAGGATCAAATGGGCCCAATGTGGACCATGGTCAAAGTGCAGGGAAAACTGCTTCTGATCTTCGAGCTGCTTATTGTATTTCTTTCCTCTTTTGTCATTGTGAATACGATGATGCAATCAGTATTTGAGCGTATGAAGGAGATCGGCACGCTGAAGGCATTGGGCATGACGGATAGCGAATTGGTAGGCATGTTCAGGTATGAAGGTGCTATCCTAGGACTATTCGGTGGCGCCGCCGCTGCCGTATTCGGCCATTTTCTTAATGTGTTGGTAGGGATTAACGGTATAGATTTTCAGGAAGCCATGGGGGAGATATCACTACCAATGAGCTATGCGATGAAAACAGAGGCTCATTGGTATTACACCCTGCTCTTTTTCGCCGCCGCTGTGTTTATCTCAACGGTTTCAGCGACCATCCCTGCTCGGCACGCAAAGAAAATGAGCTCCGCGGATGCGCTCAGGAACAGATAAATGAAGAATAATATATCAGCTCCCAAGGCCCGCCTGGCAAACGCATTCAAGAAATTATCAACTGAAAAAAGAGAAGAAATATTAAATGCCTGTATCAAGGAATTTGCGGATAAAGGGTATAAGAATGCTTCGACAAATAATATAGTCAAGGGATTGGGGATATCCAAAGGCACACTCTTTAATTATTTTAGTTCAAAAAGTAATATCTACGGCTATATTTTTGAGAGGATACTTCAAAATTATATGAATTTCATTAAAGACCGTTTGGGCGATCTATCATCAGACCTATTGGAAAGGACCAGGCAGATATTTGACATCGGCTTTGATTATTATCGGGAGCATCCCGACCTTTACCGGATGTTTATAAAGATCGGAACGGAGGATATCAATATACTCGCATCCGACCTTCGCGAAAGGTATACGGCGTATTCGCGGGAGATCTTTTCCATATTGTATGATGGCGTAAAAACAGAGGATCTGCGTCTCGGGTTAGAGGGTTCTTTGCAGATATTATCGACCTTGATACTTGGTATGAAAATGGAATTTCTTCAGGTAATTTCCGAGAAATCAGATCTTGAACAGATGAGAGAATACTTCAATAAAAAGTGGGAGCTCATGCTTTCCGCATTCAAGTACGGGATGTACAAGTAATCAAAGAGTGTTCAAAGGTTGAAAAGTTCAAAGGTTCAACGTTGAGAAATATTAGGTAGAGGTTCGAAGTTAGTTGGGAAGGAGAATTAGCATGGGATGTCATCTTGAGTGCAGCGAAAGATCCATCTGGTATTTACTTATTGTTTGTTTTCTATAAACCCCGACGGTTGCAATTCTAAATGGAATTTGCTAACATAAACCATGAGAAATAGTGAGGACTACAAAAATAAGCAAAAGATCACCCGAAAGGGCAATATATGTGAGCAGACAAAGCGAAAAGAGAGGACTAGCCACCAATATTATGAATAGACAAATAATTTACGAGAAGATCATAATGTTCCTTAAAAAAGAAGATGTAGAGCAAATATCGGTTTTTGGTTCTTATGTCAGATGTGAGGAAAACGCAGAAAGCGATATAGATATTATTGTAGAATTTTCAAAGAGAAAGAGTCTTCTTGATCTTGTGAGAATTGAAAGGCAACTGTCAGAATTTCTGGGAATAAAAGTGGATTTATTGACGGAAAAATCAATCAGTCCCTATATAATTGACTCGATAAGAAACGAGATGAAGGTTATTTACGCATGACAACGGGAGATTCGTTATATCTAAAACATATTATTGATGCCATATCAAGAATAAAGGAATATACCCGGGAAATAGGCTATGAGGATTTTATTAAGAATCATCTTGTTCAAGATGGTGTGATAAGACAAATTGAAATTATTGGAGAAGCGACAAAAAGATTATCCAATGATATCAGAGAAAAGTATTCTGATGTTCCGTGGAAAGATATCGCGGGAATGAGAGACAAGCTCATACATGATTATTTTGGTATTGATATTGATGCCGTTTGGGATACGGTTGAAAAGGATCTTCCTGTTTTGAAGAAGAAGATAATTAGGATCACGACATTATTTCAAGAATTTCTCTAAGGTCTTTTCCAGCTTTGCTCCCCGCATCTCACTGCCGAATGCAATTATTTTACCTTCGGGGTTCACCAGGATCTCCATTGGTATGGCGCTGGTGGCGAATTGTTTCGTAACTTCTTCTAATTTGTCACCGGGATGTATGTTTACCCACTCCGCTTTTTCCTTTTCATGAAATTTCAGAACGGCTGATTTGCTTTGATCAATACTGATACTCAATATCTGCAATTTGGTGTCGGAGTATTTTTCTCTTGCCTTTTTTATAAATGGAAATTCTTTTATGCACGGAGAACACCATGTCGCCCAAAAATCAAGGATATAAAACTGGCCCATCAGGGATTCACGGGAATATTTTTCGCCGGTATAGATATCCTCAAAAGAGAATTCTGGTATCATTTTACCCAATGCGATAGGCCTGTCGGGACTGAATGCTCGCAGATAATACTCCACACCTTCTTCGCCTTTGAAATTATTTAGTAGTTTCCAGATCTTCAACATCTCTTTTTCGTTCTTCTCAAATTCCGCAGCCCGCAGAAGTGATATTAAGACACCCGACTTTACGGCGTTCAGGCTATTTTTATGGTAGAAATTCCAAAGCATCTTATTGCTGTCTTCATTGACAATCCACGATAACAGTGAGGGGGCGGGATAAAATGCATAAAATTGAGAATCGTAACCTAATATATCAAATATCCCTTGGGCTTCATCCTTTGTAAGTTGAAGTAAATTAACATATACGCCTTTGATGTAATAGTATTGTAAGGCGGCAAATTCTTTTATGATCTTGTCTTCAGATCCCATTTGATCATTCAGGAGAGCAAGTATCTCTTCAAAGCGGAATGGGAATTTTTTTTCAGGGTCCTCGTTTTTACGATATTCGGCAAGCGCCGTTCTGAATGTTCTCTCTGATGCTTCTACGGCAGAATAGATCTCAAATAACTGTTCATGTATAGGATCGGCATTGACATATTTAACCTTTGGCGGGAATGTATTAGCGATCGGCAGCTTGTTCAGGTCAAAGATTATTACCACCTTTCCTTCTTTTGTATTGACATATGATCTGTAATCACCGCCGCCGTCATATTCCAGCCGATCATGCTGTTGGCCGTTGTGGGAGTTTCCGGAGATCGAAACTCCAAAGATCTGGTATCCGACTTCCCCCTCGCCTTCCATTTCATAGGAAAAGATACCGTCTCCTTCGTAATTCATTTTCTTTTCACCGTGCGGGTCAAAATTATCCTTTTCCTCTAATATAGAAACGCTTTCAGTATTTCGGGTAAATTCTAATAAGGCGGGGTGGACTGTAATCTCAAAATGGCTGTTTTTTGGACTTATATAAATGGGTAAGCTGAGAAACTTATGATCCGGTATGCTGACTCCGATAAAATAAGCACCTTTTCCCTCAATATCTATTTCTGCAATACCGTTAGCATCCACTGGTACACTTTTCTCGGCTGCCATTGTAAGCTGATGCCTGAAGAGATGCGCATGGGCAACCGCAGGGATATTTCCGTATGAATCTCTTATCTCTATCTTAACTTTCATTTCCTTGTTCCCGCAGGATAGCAGCAAGATCATTAGAAAAGCAAAGATAATCAACTTCAAATATTTCATAAAACACACTCCTTATTAAAAATATCCAATAGTAAAATATTCTTTTCATTTTTTAATTTTCAATAACTCAATTCCATCTTTCATCTGACGCTAGTGAGCTGATTCATAAAGCCGGCACCCATGGAATTCTTATATTTGAGTCAATTCCAACGAACAATAAGTGCTGTGTACCCACAGCCTGCTGCGCAGACTGAGTACGAGGTTGGATGTACGATGTGCGGGGTGGGGATAAGAAAGGGGATGGATTCCTGCTTTTGCAGGAATGACGGATGCGTGTTTGTTTTCCTTTTTCGCGTGGAAAAATCA
>JAIVYW010000185.1:0-4295 GCA_048635215.1 Candidatus Atribacteria bacterium | reverse complement strand
ATCCCACAGGACAGCTACAAGATGATATCAGCTGCCGCCGCGGCAAATGATTCTCCCATCGATTCTTTCTTTGCCGGCTATATATGCAGCCGTTTCCCGCTTTTGGGATTCAGAAATTATTCCTATAACTTCTACCTCAGGTCGAATCTCGGCTGGAGCGATAATTATACCGCGCAGTACTTCATGGGCCTGACATATTTGGAATCAGGCAATTACAAGGAGGCAAGGAAATACATTTATGCACTTGAGGAAAAGATCCCGTCCGCTGCCCATAGTCTGTCTCTTTCTATCGCCCGTTTGAGGTATGAACAGGAAATGGAGGCGTATTCGCTTTTGAAACTGAAGGAGTTCATATGCAATTGCAAGGGCACTGCGCTGCTTTTTGATATATACGATATTCTGAAATCCGCGGGCGAGATTGAATTGGCGGTTGAAGCGCTTGACAAGGTCGAGAAAGCGGGCTTATTCAATGATGGGTTTATCTTCAGAAAACTGGATCTTCTGATCAGTTCAAAAAAGATGGATGACGCATTTGCCCTGATCGATACGGTGGAGCATCCAGTTTTGAAAAAGAAGCTGGAGATAATGATGATGCAGGCGGGGCTGCTGGCAGATGAAAGTGCGGAGGAGACATTAAAATATTTATTGGCCTCTTTTCCCATGAATATGCATATCATGGGCCTGGCAGCCGATCACTACCTTCAGAAAGGGGATCATGACAGATATCTCTCGATACGGGAAGATATGCTGAAAAAGTTTTCTGACATTGACGATGAAATGGATAGGAAAATATTCGGAACCCCCCTTCCTGAAAAGGTTTATCCCGAGAAGGACCCCATATCCAATTATCCGCTGGAGATCATCGAGCAGGACGAGACGATAACCTTTTTCAAAGACCTTTCATACAGGAAACTTACACGGATCTCCATCAGAGTAAACAATCAAAAGGGCGTTACCGCGCTCACGAATTTCAATGTAGGCGGTGATGCTGTTTATACAAGGGTTACCAATCCATCCGGGCGTGAATACTATTTCCACGAGGCGCACGGCGTCGAATTGTCCCTGAAAGGGCTTCTTCCGGGATCTATTATCGATTATGTAAGCATTTCATATTACTCCCGAAAATTCATGAATATCTATTATACGGGGCTTTATCCCGCCATCTTAACAATGACAATACCCTTCAACAAAGCGGTTTTAAGGTATGAGATCCCCAAGGGACTGAAGATAAAACCGAAATACAGCCCTTCAAAGGCATGGGATACAGGCACCAAGGCGTCCAAGAAGACCTCCAGAGCCGGTTATAAGACATATACATACACAACCCCCTCCGGCAAAAGGCTTAAGGTCGAAGAAGCCATTCCCGCGCCATATACCTTTTTGCCTTCATTATTTGTGAACAGCGGCCTTGATCCCGAAGTATTTCTGAAGAACTTCTATTTTGAGATCTTTACGGATAAGCTCATTCCCGCGCCGATATTAACATATTTCGACTCCTTTTCCGGTTCTGAGGATGACAAAGTAAAGGCCTTGTATGATGATCTCAGCGTGAATTACACCGAGGATACCGAATCCGATAAAGACAAAAGCCTTCTGAATATCTATATTTCCAAAAAGGCGGGACAATTGGACAAGATGCGCCTTTTTAAGGCGGCATTGGAATATTGGAGCGTACCTCATAAGTTCCTTATATTTTCCGGCATTTCCGATGATAATACGGGCGGATTTTTCCCGGAGAAGATCTCCGGGCAGGGCTTACTTGTTCAGCATCAAGGCGAGATGAAATTCATCGCGTTCTCGCAGAACTTCATTCCTCTTGGGGGTGAAGTAGTTCCAATGAGAGCGGTATATCTGACTTCGGACGGCAAGGATTACGAATTGCGGTCCGATCTTGTCATGGGCGGCAAGTCCGGCTTTGACATAGAGTACTTCTGGGACCTTGATACGGGAGATATTGACCTCTCTCTTGTTTTCCGGGGTGAATATTCCGCATATAAGAGCTATATGTTCGATGAGAAAACGAGTTCGAACATCGGTAATCAGATCATCAGCGGTTTCTTTCCGTATGTTACTACAGATGAGATACGGACGATAGCGAACAGAGATAATGAGCCATTGAAGATCTCCGTCAAAGGCCGTTTTATGAGGGAATTGGGCAAGGGGACATATGAGCTGCCGTTCAAAGCGATAGAGATCTCGGGTATTTTCGGTATCGACTATCCCAGGAAAATGCCGCTTTTAGTAGCTCAGCCGACCTATCAAAGGGATGTGATACATATCAAAACGGAGAAGAAATTGGACCTGCGCGGCTATAAAGAGAAGGTTCCCGGCGCCTATGATTATAATTTTCAAGTTACAAAAACTCCGGAAGGGTATAGGGTTGAGAGAACGGTAAGTATTTATTCAGGGATCTTTTACCCATCGAAAATACTGATTATTCTGAAGAAGGCGGAGCAGCTTGACAAAAAGGAAGAAAAACTTCTAAGGGCGGAGGTGAAATAGAAAAAGAAGATGTTGGATGCTGGATGATAGATGATAGAGAGAATAGACAGAGAAGATGTTGGATGCTGGATGTTGGATGATAGAGAGAATAGACAGAGAAGATGTTGGATGCTGGATGTTGGATGATAGAGAGAATAGACAGAGAAGAGAATTGGCTTTCCGGTTACGGGTGTGTTTCTTTTTCCAACCAGCATCTATCATCCAACATCCAGCATCAGCAATCTGGATGTTGGTGAAGAGCACAGGACACAAGTGAAGGATGAAGAATGAAGGATAGAGAGCAGAGAAGAGAATTGGATTTCCGTCTTCGCGGGAATGACGGGAAATATTGGCTTTCCGGTTACGGGTGTGTTTCTTTTTCCAACCAGCATCTAACATCTAACATCCAGCATCTGCAATCTGGATGTTGGATGATAGAGAGAATAGAAAAAGAAGATGTTAGATGCTGGATGTTAGATGCTTGGCAGAAAGAAGAGAATGATGTTGAACAGGTAGGGAGGAGAGATGTTGATCCGATAATAGGATATTATCAATTATCAGGCATCTGCAATCGGCTTATCCCGGCTATCATCCATCATCAAGCATCCAACATCTGCAATCTGGATGTTGGGCAGAAAGAAGAGAATGATGTTGAACAGGTAGGGAGGAGAGATGTTGATCCGAAGATGGGATATCGTCAATCACAAGGAATCTGCAATTTATTTATCTCGACTATCAACGATCATCAATCATCTTCAATCGGTCATCCCGGCTATCATCCATCATCAAGCATCCAGCATCTGCTTCTTGAGGTGGAATGATGAGTGTCGAGAAACTTGAAGTTTATAAGAAAATAAACGAATTGGTTGTAGAGGTTTATAAGTTAACGGGGAAATATCCGAAACAGGAAATATATGGTCTTACATCCCAGATGAGAAGAGCTGCAATTTCAATTGGAGCGAATTTAATTGAGGGGAATTATCGAGGGAGCATCAAAGACTTTCTTCATTTTATTGATATCTCAAAAGGGTCCTCCGCAGAATTGAAATTTCTATTGTCAATTTCACAGGAGTTGAAATTCGTGAGTATAGGAAAGTGCAAAGAACTAATAAATGAAGTTGAGATAATCATCAAAATGCTATCGGGATTGCAAAAATCCTTAAGAGAAAAGACACTATCAGGAGATCGTAATGAGTGAAGTAAAAGAAAACCTTAGAAAAAAAATAACGAACATCAAGCATCTAACATCCATCATCTACCTAGTAACATTTCTGATGTTTTCAGGTTTATGTGCCCCCGTATTCGCGACAGAGCTCGACCAGATACTGGAATTGGAAATGGCCGGTAACTTCAAGAAAGCGCTGAAGGCATGGGGAGAACTTTATAAGGGAAGTGAAAGCGAGATGTATAAATATGTCGCTGTCAACCGTATATACGATCTTGCCTATGAATTCAACGGCGGCAAGCAGCAGGCTGAGGAATTCTTTTCACAAATAAAGGACAATGACATACATGCCAGATTCTTTCTCTTTTATCTGAAACGCTCAAGAGGTGAGCCGGATAATGAAATATTTACCCATTACCGAGAGAAAATGCGGGGGGGGGGAAATCCTTGAACTTGAGCATTGTAAAACTTGCACCATACCCCGTTCACGCGCGTTAAAAAAGAGTGATTAATCATGGAACGAATAACTATATCGGGACCCTCGATTAGTCAGAAAGAAATAGATTATGTGACCGATGCAGTTGCTAACGCATGGTACGCTAATGCCAATATTTATAATGAACGCTTTGAAAAAGCATTCGCTGAATAT
>JAIVYW010000184.1:0-4277 GCA_048635215.1 Candidatus Atribacteria bacterium | reverse complement strand
ACAAGCGGTTTGGAGTTGTAAACAAATAAAGGTGCGATATGCCATTTGACCCGAAATATTCCATAACCGCGGAAATCAATAAGTCATTGATTGAAATTGAGCGAGTTCGTGGTTTTCTGGATGCCATCAAAATCAAGGAGGACTGGGCAAGAGATATGCGGGCAAAGGCCCTTGTTCTTGAGGCACATCATTCAACGCATATTGAGGGCACGGCTCTAACATTATCTCAGGCAAACGATATACTCTCCGGGAAGAAAATAGAAAATGTCCGCAGGGATGACGAAAGGGAGCTTCTCAACTACAAAAAGGCAATGAATTTTATCGCAACTTATCTCGGCAAAGATGATCCTGTTACCGAAGCACTTATCCGGCATCTCCATAAACTTCTTGTTTCCAATGTTCGGGGTGGAGAAGCACGACCTGGCAGTTATCGGAAGATCCAAAATTATATTGCAAATTCGCGTACCAAAAAGATTATATACACCCCACCCTCTTCTATAGAAGTTCCCTTTCTTATGCAGGATTTTGTGAATTGGGTAAATAATAACATTAATAAGATATCGCCAATATTAATAGCAGGCATTTCTCAATTTCAATTTGTTCACATCCATCCTTTTGTTGACGGGAACGGCCGCTCTGCTCGATTGCTTTCAACGCTTATATTGTACAAAACAGGGTACGACTTTAAAAGGCTATTTACGATCTCGGAGTATTACGATAAAGATCGTTCTGCTTATTACAGCGCTATACAATCTGTGCGTAACAATGAAATGGATATGACTGTATGGCTTGAATACTTTGTGGAAGGACTTCATTCGCAGATGAAGGAGATTAAGATCAAGGGGGAAAGGATTATAAAGAGGGATATAGTTTTACAGAAAATAGAAAAGAAAGGTATTAACCCCCGACAAGAAAAGGCAGTTAAGTATCTTATTCAGAATGACAGAATGACGGTTAAGGATTATGTATCTGTTACCTCTTGTATTAGGCGAACTGCTCAGCGAGATCTGGAGGATCTAGTAGGAAAAAAGATAATTATTGCAATGGCCAAGAGCTCTACCGATCCAACAAAATACTTCGTCTTACTGTGACATTACTGTGACATCTACTGTGACATTATAGGGCATCGGGCCCTTGCATCATACAACAGTAGTAAGTAGCCCAGTAGCCCAGTGGAACAAAAGATAGTGAACAGTGAACAGTGAACAATGAGGCTACGCAGAGCACAAGAGCACAAGTGACAAGAGCACAAGCTATGCTTCGCAGTGACCCAGTAACCCAGTGGACCCAACAGCCTGCTGCGCAGACTGAGTACGGCGTTGGATGTACGATGTACGAAGTGGAGAAAATAAGCGAAAGAAGATAAGAGTAAGTGGACCCAGGGACAAGAGCACAGGTAGAGGGAAACAATGGAAGCAAAACAAAGGATAAGAAAAGCGATCTATATATCACTCGTTATTGGACTTATTGAAGCTGCACTTCTAATTATATTTCAAGACTCTTACTTCATGCTTTTAGTAGCAGTCAATTTCGTAATCGGATGGAGTTATCTATTTCTAGTAAGCAGACACGGGGATATTGCTGAAGAGCTTTGGCATTATTTTGATAAGAGAGCGCAGTATACAAAACTGCAGAGTGAGCTCTTTGTAATTTATGAGTTCAAGAGATCTATCTATACCCGAACAGGTAAGATAATGAAGTTAATGGAAAAGCGTGAGATTGTCGATGAATTTATATTGGAAAGAGTTAGAGAACTTGATATTCTTAGGGAAATTGGAGCAGTACTTATCTTTGTTCCTTCTTCAATTCTCTTCCTGGGTTGTTACGTCTTTATGGCAATTGATGCCGGATTGTTTTAAGATAGGGTACCGTGTCTTTTCTTCTTACTTATTTCTTGTATCTCCTCTTTCTGATTTAATCTCCTTCTGATCTGATCTCTTTACGATCTCATCTTTCTCGTATTTCCCCATCCCTCTCCTCCCTATTCCTTGCCCCGTTGGGGAATCAAATATGGGGACGGTGGTTGACATTGTTGACATCATCAACAAGAGGGTATGGTATTTTAAGGAATAGAATCCACAAAAACGGCCGATTTTAAGGAATACAATCCACAAAAACTTGATATTCTGTGGAATAAAAGGTATAATCTCCATGGAAAAGAAGATTGAAGGAGAAGGTCATGGAATTAAAACCGGGAAAAACCAAATTGATCGAGATATTAGAGCAATGGAATATCTGGAATCATAATGAGTATGACATTGGAATTATACGCAATGATTATATACACCGAATTGATTCTTTCTTGAAAACGGGGAAAATTGTAACTATTACCGGGGTACGGCGCAGTGGGAAATCCACTCTGATGAAACAGTATGCCTCGAAGCTGGTGAAGAATGGGGTGAAGCGAAACAATTTGTTATTTATCAATTTTGAAGAAGCTGAGTTTGGCAATCCCGATCTCGAACTCCTGCTTAAAATATATGATGCGTATTGTGAGATAATTAAACCAAGTGGTAAGCCATACATTTTCCTTGATGAGATTCAGAATGTTTCGGGATGGGAGAAATTTGTTCGATCATTAAATGAAAAAAAGGAAGCCAATATAATAATTTCCGGATCAAACGAGAAAATGTTATCACAGGAATTCTCAACGGTATTGACCGGCAGACAACTGGTCATTCATGTATTCCCGTTTTCATTTAGGGAATTTCTGATGCAGAAAAATATAGATCAAATAAATAAGCAAGTGATAAGTACTAAAGGCAGGCAAATAAGACAGCATTTTCGAGATTACCTGAAATACGGGGGATTTCCAGAACTTGTGATTTCGGATGACGATGATATCAAATTGCGTTTGATCGATTCATATATTACAGATATTACACAAAAGGATATTGTCGCAAGATATAATATTAGAAAAATCCGGCAAATGTATTCTTTGATGAAGTATTATATTCAGAATTATTCGAATCCGATTACATTTAACAGTATCTGTAAATTTATAGACCTTGATATTAAAACAATTGGGGAATATTCCCATTATTTTGAGGAAACTAATCTAATCTTTTTCCTTAGCCGATTCAGTTATGGTTTCAAAGAGCATCTAAAGAGCTATAGGAAAGTGTACCTGGTAGATATCGGACTGGACCTGACGAATAGGCTGAATGTTTCTAAGAATTCCGGGAGAATGATCGAAAATCTTGTTGCTATAAAGTTGAAGCATTATGAACTCTCAAATCCCAGCATCAGTATTTTCTATTGGAAAGATAATAATAGTAAGAAGGAAGTAGATTTCTTGATCAAGAAAGGTCAAAATGTTATCGAGATCCTTCAGGTCTGCTGGGATGTCAGCGAAGAGAAGACAAGAGAGCGCGAGAGCTCTGCCCTGCTTGCGTCGATGGAAGTATTCGGATTGAAAAAGGGGCTGATCATAACCGAAGACACAGAATACAGTGAAAAGATAGATGGAAATGTTATCGAATATATTCCGATTTGGAAGTGGTTGATGGGATGATAAGGGGATAAAATATAATTGACAATGGACAATGAAGAAATGAAGAATGAAGAATGAAAAATGAACAGTGCAGAAATGGGTGATAGGGTGATAAGTTGATAGGGTTGTAGGTGGAGAGGGATGGATTATCGGGTCGAGCCCGATAATGACGGATGTGGTTAATTATTTCTCAACTTTGAACTTTTGAACCTTTGAACACGCTACGCAGTGCACAAGTGACAAGTGCACAAGGCACAAGTTGGGAAAAAGAAATGAAAAAATGGATAAGGTATTAAGAATAATTGTCAACTGTAAATTGTCCATTGTCAATTATATTCTCATCGCGTGACGCGTTCAGTGTTACGAGATAGGAATATAGAGAGTCTGTCCCGGTCGAATCTTCTTGGCGTTTGAAATGTTGTTGATACGCATTAATTTCTTGTAGCCCAGATTGAATTTTCGTGAGATCGCATAAACGGTATCGCCTTTTTTGATCTTGAGCTTGATGACCTTTCCGTCCGCCCTGTTCTGACTTTTCAGTTTTTTCAATTTGGTATAGTACTTTTCCGGTATTCTGATATAATTGGTTCCCTTAAGCAGGTATCCGTGCTTATACTCGGGATTGAGCTTCTTTAATGTCTTTCTGCTGAAATGGAGTTTATATGCGATCTCTTCCAATTCCCAATATCCTTTCATGGGATACTGTACATAGACTTCGTCGTCTTCGCTGTCGATCCTTGCGAAATCATATTCGTTAAAAAGTTGTATCAATGCTTTTATCTTG